>JALSNL010000271.1 GCA_026987055.1 Melioribacteraceae bacterium
TGGTTTGCTTGGTTAAAAAAAAAAGATTGGGAAAAAACAAAACATGATTGGAATGAAACGAAAGAAGATTCAAAAAGTGAAACGAAAGAAAAATCAAAAAAGAAAAAGGATAAGAAAAAGACCAAACCAATAAAAATTGATACTGATAAAATATATGAAAGATTGGTACAAGTAACATCCAAACCTGGCGACGAGAATAACATTGCTATTAGCAAAGATGGGAAAACTTTTTACTTTACAGCCGAAACCCCTACATCGAAAGGCAGAAATTTATTTAGTATTAAATGGGATGGAACAAAAATAAAAGAAATTACTAAAAGCGGTTCAAGTCCTTCATCTTTGGTGTTTGATAAAAAACATAAGTACCTTTATATGATTACAAAAGGCGGAAACTTAAAAAGATATAAAGCAGGCAGTAAAAAAGTAGATGCTCTTCCCTTTTCTGCAAAAATGGATATTGATTTTAACGCTGAGCAATCGGAAATATTTGAAGACGCATGGAGCGCTTTAAAAATCAGTTTCTATGATCCTAATTTTCACGGACGAAACTGGGATTCATTAAAAGCAATATATAAACCAATAGTTTTAAGAGCTTCTACAAAAAATGATTTTAGATATATGTTTAATAATATGCTTGGCGAGTTAAATGCCAGTCACATGGGACTATACGGAAAAGGAAGAGAAAGTACTCAAAATGAAACAACCGGATTGCTTGGTGTTGAAGTAGAACCATTAGAGCAAGGTGTTAAAATAATTCATGTTGTATTAAATTCTCCTGCCGATAAAGAAATAAGCAAACTAAATATAGGAGATATCATTTTATCTGTTAACGGGAAAAAAATTACAAAATCCGTTAATTTTTATTCATTGCTTGTTAACCTGCCTGAAGAAAAAATATTATTGACAGTAAAAAACAACAAAGGTGATGTTCGTGATGTAATAATAAGACCAACTAAAAGTCTTAAAGATAATTTATACGAAGAATGGGTTGAACAGCGAAGGAAACTTGTAGATAAATATTCAAAAGGACGTTTAGGTTATTTACACATCAAAGCAATGGGATGGAAAAGTTTTGAAAAATTTGAACGTGATCTTACTGCAGCCGGATATGGAAAAGACGGATTAGTGATTGATGTTCGCTATAATGGTGGCGGCTGGACAACAGATTATCTAATGACAGTATTAAACTATAAACAACATGCTTATACAATTCCGCGTGGTGCTGCTAAAAATTTACAAAAAGAACATAAAAAATTTAGAAAATATTATCCGCTAGGTGAACGTCTTCCCTATTCTGCGTGGACAAAACCATCCGTAGCTTTATGTAATGAAAATAGTTATTCAAATGCAGAAATTTTTTCACATGCGTATAAAAACTTAAAAATTGGTAAGCTTGTTGGTATGCCTACATTCGGAGCAGTCATTTCCACCGGTGCACATCAGCTTATTGATGGTTCTATGGTACGTTTACCTTTCCGTGGTTGGTATATTCTTGCTACAGATGAAAATATGGATTTTGTTCCTGCCATACCTGATTTTGTTTTAGATAATAAACCAAACAGTAAATCCAATAATGAAGACGAACAACTGAAAAAAGCAGTTGATGTTTTGCTGCAAAATTTAGATTAAAACATTACTCAATAAAATCTCTATTTACCCGCCATTTTTATGTGGCGGGTAATTTCCCTTCTTTTTTGATTTTCAAAATATTACTACGCATAAAAAACATACGCTGAGTTGGGACTGCTAAAATTAAGAATTCTTACTTTACAAATATAAAGATTGATCTTTTTGTAGTCATTAATAGAAAAAAGATTTTAATTATAATCTTCTCATTTTAAATAATTTAACAGCATTTTATTTTAATTATTTATATATTGTAAGAAAGATAATATCATACCAACTTAAATAATTAAATTTCAAACAATTAAGGATAAATTTATGGACCCGGGAAAAATTAAATTACTTGGTTTTATTGGCATTATTCTCATTATTCTTTGTTGTTTATTCTTCAAGAGCAATGCAATAGAAAATGATTTAACAGAAAGAACTTCTACAGCTTTGGCAGCTAATAATATTGATGTTGATACTGTTTTACTTGATGGCAGAGATGTTACACTTAAAGGTATTGTTGCATCTGAAGAAATAAAAACAAAAGCAGGCGAAATTGCAGCAGATATTTTTGGTGTAAGAACGGTAAATAATTTGCTAAAAATAAAAACCCTCCCTGTTCCACCACCTGTTAAAAGCATTCAAAAAAAGCTTGATGAGGTAATTGCAATAAAAAATATTGAATTTGAAACAAATAAAACTATTATAAAAAAGAATAGCTATCCTATTCTACTTAAAGTTGTTTCAATTTTAAAAGAATATCCTTCAATATCAATAGACATAGAAGGACATACAGATTCGCGAGGGAATGCACAGCATAATTTGGAACTTAGTAAAAAAAGAGCTAATGCTATAATGGACTTTCTAACTAAAAATGGAATTTCTGCAAACAGACTTAAAGCAAAAGGCTTTGGCATTACAAAACCAATTGCAGATAACAAAACTGCCGAAGGTCGTCAGAAAAACCGCAGAGTTGAATTTAAAATTATCAAGGAGAAATAAATATGTGGTATTTAATATTACAAATTATTTTATGTTTATTAGTTGCCTTTTTGTTGGGTTACTTATTAGCAAAGTTATTAAAATCCGGTTCTTGGAAAGATGCTTATGAAGAGCTGAAAAGTAAACTTACAAATATCGACAATGATCTTTCTTCTAAAGTTAGTTTATTGAACAATAAGTTAGAGACTAATACCGAAAAACTAACAAATGATTGGACTTCCGGAATTGCTTCATTAAAAGATGAATATGACCCTAAATTTAAAGAGTATAACGCCATG
>JALSNL010000272.1 GCA_026987055.1 Melioribacteraceae bacterium
TAGAATATATTGTTCAAACAGTTTTGGAAGATAAGAAAGAAGAGTTAAAAATACTTGAACGTGATACATCCAAACTAGAAAAAGTTTTAAGACCTTTTCCAAGAGTTAGTTATACCGAAGCTGTAGAAATATTAAAATCGAAAGGAAAAGAATTTACATGGGGAGATGATTTCGGAGCTCCCGACGAAACAATAATTTCCGAACAATTTGAAAAACCTGTTATGGTACATCGTTATCCCGCAGAAATTAAAGCATTTTATATGAAACGTGATCCGGAAAATCCTAAAGTAGCTCTTGCCGTAGATGTACTTGCTCCGGAAGGTTACGGTGAAATTATTGGCGGCAGTCAAAGAGAAGATGATATTGATTTAATGTTGGAAAGAATAAAACAGCATAACCTACCACAAAACTTTTTTGAGTGGTATTTGGATTTAAGACGTTACGGTTCGGTTCCGCATTCCGGATTTGGTTTAGGTCTTGAAAGAACAGTTGCCTGGATATGCGGATTGGAACATGTAAGGGAAACAATACCTTTCCCGAGAATGATTTATAGAAATACTCCATAACTAAATACTGAATATACTATGAAAAAAATGAAACTGATATTCCTGACATTTTTTGTTGGAATAATGACAAACTCGGCATTGTTTGCTGCTTCGGAAGAGGGAGCACATCAATTACCTGAAACTTATATGGTAATACCATTTATTGTTTTACTATTAATGATTGCAACCGGACCCTTGTTTTATGAGCATTTTTGGGAACATCATTATCCTAAAGTTTCCATTGTTTTAGGTATTATAACGGTTTTATATTATATTTTTCAATTAAATGATGTACACAGTTTAATACATACTTCAGCCGAATATATTTCTTTTATTGCTTTGCTTGGTTCATTATTTGTTGCCTCCGGAAGTATTTATATAAAGGTAGATAAAAAGGCTACTCCTTGGCTAAATGTTGTTATCCTTTTTATTGGCGCTGTATTAGCAAATGTTATTGGCACAACCGGTGCATCAATGTTACTTATCAGACCCTTTATAAAAATTAATAAAAACAGAATTAGAGCTTACCAAATAATATTTTTTATCTTTTTAGTTAGTAATATTGGTGGGGCTTTAACTCCAATTGGAGATCCGCCTTTATTTATAGGCTTTCTAAAAGGTGTTGATTTCTTCTGGTTTGTACAAAATATTTGGCATATATGGTTACCTACTATTATATTCCTTTTAATTATTTTTTATATTATTGATTCAAGAAATAAAGATGATGCTGAGAACCAAGATAACTATTCCGGTAAAATTGAGGTTAAAGGTGCAAAGAATGTAATTTATTTAGTAATTATTTTAATATCCGTGTTTATTGATCCTAATGTTATTAGTTGGGTTCCAAGTTTTGAACCTATTCCAATTGGAATAAGAGAAATAATAATGTTTGCTGTCATGTATTTAGCTTACAAAAATGCAGACGATGAAGTATTAATGGCAAACGAGTTTGATTTTGAACCTATAAAAGAAGTAGCTTATTTGTTTGTAGGTATTTTTGCTACAATGATACCTGCGTTACAATTAATTGCACATGAAGCTCATGTAATGGGAAGTGAATTAAATGCCGGTGTTTTTTATTGGGCTACGGGAATTTTGTCGGGATTTTTAGATAATACTCCTACGTTTATGAATTTCTTAAGTGCGGCAATGGGTAAATTCGGATTTGATATAAATAGTACTGCACAAGTATTAACTTTAGAAAATCAACATGCAATTTATTTGGAAGCAATATCCGTAGGTGCCGTATTTTTCGGAGCTTTATCTTATATTGGTAACGGTCCTAATTTTATGGTTAAATCCATTACAGAAAGATCCGGTATAAAAATGCCAAGTTTTTTTGCATATATGATTAAATATTCAATACCGATTTTAATACCAACATTTTTAATAATTTGGGCAATCTTTTATTTAGGAGCTGGATAATGAAAACAATTAAACAAGTACTAGAGGAAAAAACCAAAGGTTTATATTTTGGTCCAAGAGTTCTTCTTCCGTTTGTTGCAGATATTCTTAAAGTTGTAATTGATGATGATATAATTACAGATTTTAGTCCTTTATCTGAAATAGCTTATTATGAGAAACAAGATGACTTTACCGAGATTTACTTTTTTGAACATAAAGATATTTTAAAAGATGTATCCAAATACGAAGTTATTAAAATGATTGTTGTTGAAGAAGGAAAAGATATGTTCGATGTAAGCAATCATACTAAAATATCTTTAAACCCGGTTGAACATCATCAGCTAGAGATTAAAGAACTTGATGATGATGTTATATTCATAGAATAAAATGATACCACTTTTTACATCACAACAAGTAAGAGCAGCAGATTCCTATGCAATAAATAAATTAGGTATGCCGGGAATTATGCTAATGGAAAATGCTGCTATTAGTATTAAGAATTCTATCTTCGCTGAATTTTCTAACATAAAAAATAATCAAACTTTTGGAATTGTTTGTGGAAAAGGAAACAATGGAGGAGATGGCTTTGCACTGGCACGTCAACTATTAATTGACGGTTTCAATGTAATAATTATTTCTCTTGGCAAAGAAATAGAATTAAAAGGTGATGCTTTAATAAACTATGAAATTCTCACAAAAGTAATAAAAGATTATGATGGTTCTACTTTGGTTAATTATAAATCGTTAAGAACTTTGGATAAGCTGAAAAAATGTGATGTTATAGTTGATGCATTATTAGGGACAGGCAGTAAAGGCGAATTACGTGAACCTTATAATTCAATAGTAAAAAAATTAAATAAATTAAATAAAATTAAAATTGCAATTGATGCTCCAACGGGCTTATCTCTGGAAAAAGCAAA
>JALSNL010000273.1 GCA_026987055.1 Melioribacteraceae bacterium
GTTTTTATAGAACAATTTTTTATACTACATTTCTGTTTTATTATCTTTTAGAATTGTTTTAATACTGGAATATGTAAAGGCTACTAAAAATAGAAGTAATAAAATATTGTGAAATTCCATTTGTTTAATCCCTATCTTTTTTATTCTACATTCGGCAAACTGTTAATTAAGTTGAGTGCTAGAAGTCACTTTTAAAATAATTTTTATTTTGATGTTTATTATAAATTGTGCATTTTAAAAAACAACTTTTTATAAAGGAGGTAAATATGAGTAAGTCTATTTTTCCTGAAGCACACAATCATCAAATAGATATAAAACAGTTTGAAAAATATAGAGGACGCTTAAAGAAAAAAGGTAAGCGTTTTAAACCGCATGCACCAATAGAAACATTTGATAGTAAACAAGTATTAAAATTACTTTCCAAAAAGAGTGTTGTTCGTCTTGGGGTGGTGCAAGGTGTAAACTCGAAAGGACAAAGAATATCCATGCTTGCAGCATTTAATTCCAAAGGTAAAATGATTGGCAAACCCATGCAAATAGGCGATTTGTGCCCGCCTCCCAAATGTGAATAATATTATGGTTAATTGAAATGCCGGCTTATTTAAATTTATTGCGAGATGCGAGTACATTTTCTATTTATGTATTATTTTTCCTGGTACTTTTCTATAGAATTACGAAAGGAAGGATTGATGATAATAATTTTCGAATGTTTACAAATATATGGTTGCCTTTAGCTGTAATTGCTCAAATATTAATGACATTTGTAAGAAAGCATTACGGTACTAGTAATATACCAATTGCAAATGTATTTATAATGCTGGAATTACCGGTGTTAACATATATTTTATTGGGAATTAGAAAAAAATTAAAAAATATCAATACGAATTATAAGATATGGTTGCTTCTTATAATTGTTTCTATTTTACTTCATTTTTTTGAAGATTTTTATTCAATTCAAAAAGAAGCTTTACTTTTAACTATAATAATATATTTTCAATTAACGGTAAGTTTAGTAGATATTGAAGATTTTGATATGGAAAACAAGTATAAATTTTATCAGAATCCGTTGCTTCTATTAAATGCCGGTGTTTTCCTTAAAGCTTTCGGGTACTCTTTCTTTTTAATTTATCAAATAGACTATAAGTTCCCCTTAAGTATATATAGTCTTGTAAACTTAGGTGTTCAAATATTGTTTGTTATGGCAATTATTTTTTATTATAAAAATAATAAACTGAAAGAATTTCAAAATGGATAGATAATAAAAAAGTCATTCAAAATATTGAATGACTTTTTGCTGCGGGGTCGACGAGACTCGAACTCGCGACCTCCTGCGTGACAGGCAGGCGTTCTAACCAACTGAACTACGACCCCAATAAAATTAGACTCAAAACCTAATATTTTTTTATTTTAAATGCAATAAAATAAAAACGAGTTTTAAAAATATCTCAAAAAATTTCAAAACCTAAACTCAGGTATTTTAAAAAATATTGTAAGCAGTTAAAAATTAAATATTAGTCTAACCTTAAAATTTATTAAGCCATCTTATAACCGAATGGTCCAGCTCTTTTACTCCAAAATCTACACCAACTTGCAAGGCGGCATGAAGCGTTGAGTTTTCTTTAGTTACAAGTTTTTGTTCCCTAATAGCATCTTTAATTTCTACACTTGTAATATCAGCACCTTTAAGAGCAACCATTCTACCAAACATTTTATTCATTGCTAAATTAATAGCAAAAGTTCCGAATCTTGTTGAAAGAATTCTGTCATAAGGAGTTGGACTGCCACCTCTTTGTAAATGCCCGAGTACTGTGTAACGGGTTTCTAAATTGGTATTATCTTCAATCATTTTTGCAACGTGTTCCCCAATTCCTCCTAGCTGGATAGGATCTGTTCTTTTTATATCCTTAGCTTTAACAACCATTTCACCATCTTTAGGTTTAGCGCCTTCGGCAACACAAACTAAACTGTACCTTTTGCCTTGCATGTTTCTTTGTTCTACTTTATCATAAACTCTTTCCCAATCAAAAGGGAATTCCGGTAATAAAATTATATCCGCTCCACCGGCTAATCCGCCATTCAGTGCTATCCAACCGGCATAACGTCCCATAACTTCAATAACCATAACACGATGGTGAGTAGATGCGGTAGTACGTAATCTATCTAAAGCAGCAGAAACAACATAAACTGCAGAATCATGTCCGAATGTTTGATCTGTAGCTTCCAAATCATTATCAATGGTTTTAGGTACACCAACTATATTCATACCCATTTCACTTAGTTTATTTGAAATGTGCATCGTTCCATCACCGCCAATTGCTATTATTGCGTCAAGATTCCAAGCTTCATAATTTCTTAGAGCTTTTTTGGAGCGATCCATAATTTTAATTTCATCACCAAAATCTTCTGGCCAATGAAACGGATCTCCTTTGTTGGAAGAACCTAAAATACTGCCTCCTTGTGAAAGGATACCTGAAACATCTTTATTATATAATTCATATCCTTTCCCTTCCACCAAACCTTCAAATCCATCTTGAATACCAAGAACAGTTAATCCTTGATCGTGAGCCGGTTTTGCAACGCCTCTAATTACCGCATTAAGTCCGGGACAATCGCCGCCGCCAGTTAAGATACCAATTCTTTTTACTTTATCACCTATTGCCATTTAGACCTCAATATTTTTGTTTTGATGCATTAATTTACAAAAAAAATATTTTTAAATTATACTTCCTTTATAATTTGACCTGTAGTTTTAAAATGCAATTTAACTAAGCTTTCCAGCTTGTCTTTGCCGTACCGTTTAACAATTTCTATAGCACGTTCTTTAACTTTAGAAGAAGCTCCTTTTAATAAATTATATCCTTCCTT
Organism: Melioribacteraceae bacterium; assembly: GCA_026987055.1. Lineage (GTDB taxonomy): Bacteria > Bacteroidota > Ignavibacteria > Ignavibacteriales > Melioribacteraceae > JALSNL01. Next base: position 2,866 of record JALSNL010000273.1, read on the forward strand.
CTCTTTTCTATCAAACCAATTATTCATTGCCGCTCTTGCAAGAATAGAAGCCGCAGCAACACCAATAAATCTTTCTGCTTTAGGTGTTTGAATAAAATTTATTTTTGAAAAATTTGTATTGCTTGATATTGTTAGTTTTACTTTACTGAATTGATCTGTTATTACTGTTTTACAATCGAATTTTTCGAGTAAATTTTCAATGGATTTTGAATGAGCCCAATCTAATAATTTATTTACATTTTGAAACTTTTCATAAAGTTTGTTGTATTTTTGCGGAGATATTAAAATTATATCAAAATTATCAGGATATTCTTTTCTTATTTGTTTTGCAATTTTATTTATTTGCATGTCGGTAAGTTCTTTGCTGTCTCTAACACCAATGTTTTGTAAAAATACCTGTGTTTTAGGATCAACATACATTCCACAGATAACCAAGGGTCCAAAATAATCTCCTTTCCCGGTTTCATCTGTTCCAATATAATCTGAATAAAATTCTTTTACTTCTTCTTCCCTAAAAGGAAGAAAAAAATTATCAGATACAAGTAATTGTATTTCTTTGTATAACTTGGAATCGGTGTTGCCCTGTAAAACAGTTCTAACACCTTTTTTACCAAAATAAACCAGTACCTTGATTTTTTGTTTTTCTTTGGTAATAGTTGCTTCAAAATTATATTGTTTCTTTTCAATATTGGAGCATTGGTAGTTTTTTTTAGTGGCAGAAAAGACTATTGTTTCAATTTTTTCTTTTGCTTGTTGTTCAATATTCATTTAGACCATTGGATTATTTTTTTAAAAGTAATTTATAATATTTTAAGCTTATATGTTTTTAGAATTTCGATTATTTATTTTATTCTGGTGAATTAAAAAAATATTATTTATTCTTACTTATTAAAAATTCAAAAAAAGATACGATTCTATTTATTTAGAAATAACTTTTTGTTATAATTGTACTGATACTTTTATAAGTTTATTTTATAATATTGGAGAGGTGGCAGAGTGGTTGAATGCGGCGGTCTTGAAAACCGTTGAGGATTCACGTCCTCCGGGGGTTCGAATCCCTCCCTCTCCGCAATAACCTTTGTTGGTTATTTGTTAGTTCAAAAGGATTGATCAGAAATTTTCAAAAGTATATTTTTTACTTCATTCCGGAGCTCTGTTCAAATTCCGTTTTTATTTTAATTTTTTAAGGAGTGCTTTAAGATGGCAGAGCGCAAAGAAGGTACCGTTAAATGGTTTAACAGTTCAAAAGGTTATGGTTTTATTCAACAAGAAGGTGGAGATGATTTATTTGTTCATTTTAAATCAATACTTTCCGACGGATATAAAACTTTAGAAGAAGGTCAAAAAGTTGAGTTTACAATTGGCGAAAGTGATAAAGGACCTGTAGCCCAAGATGTTAAGGTTATTTAGTTGTTCGGACTATCAAAAGTTGAAATGATACAAAATCCGGTTAATGTAGCCGGATTTTTTTTGGATAATAAAAATAGTTTATGAAAGATTTTAGATAATATCTTATCTTTGTACATTAAATTTCAAGCTTAAATTAATAAACAAAGTTTATTTTCGATTATGTGATATTGTTATATAAGAATTAGAAGGCAATTATTTTAAATGGATCTAAAATCATTTTCTATTAATAGTGATTATAAAAATGTAAGTTCGGCTTGCTTCATAGCAAAAACTTTTTGCGAAGATCATTCTGTAAATGAAAATACCACAAAAGAAATTGAACTTTGTTTAGCGGAAGCATTGAATAATATTATAAAACATTCCTATAAGGGCGATAATAAAAATTTAATAGATATTGACTTAATTTTTGATGAGAATAAATTTACTTTCTCTCTTTCCGACTATGGTTTGCCTCGTACAAATGTTGATAAACCAAAGTTAGAGTTTGACCCGAATGATATAGATAGTTTGCCCGAAGGTGGAATGGGACTTTTTATTATTTCGCAACTTATGGACGAGAGCACCTACATATCCGAAAACGGGAAAAATACATTTACGGTTTCTAAAATCATTTCCTAAATAAATACCTACTTTCTTTCTTAGATGCTTACTAAATTTCAATTATGAAAAAAAATAAAGTTATATTTTTATTATTCATTTTTTTTATACCGTTGTGGGCACAAACAACTTATAAAAGTGAAGCTTACCGGAAAAAAGGTCTCTTTTACAAAACTCCTTTATTGAAACCAAAGTATCCTACATATAATTTGGCAGCAACATATTTATTAAAAGAAAAAGCCAGAAAAGGAGATCCCTTCGCACAGCATGAGTTAGGAATAAGATACATTCTGGGTGTTGGGTTGCCTAAGGATTCTGTAAAAGCAGCTTATTGGATTAAGCAAGCTGCTGCTAAAAAATTACCCGCTGCAAATTTTAATTATGCAATTATATTAAGTAACGGTATTGGAGTTGAATGGAATCCCTTTGAAGCTTTTAAAAATTTTAAATTAGCTGCAGAAAGCGGTATGGAACAAGCTCAGTATATTTTAGGTTTGTTTTATGTTGATAATTTAATAGTTAGTAAGGATATTAAAAAAGCATACTACTGGCTTAAAAGATCTTCGGAAAAGGGATTTAAAGAAGCGAAAAATGTGTTGAGTGAATTATCCAAAAATAATAAAATTGCACTTAATGATTCTTTATCGGCAAGTAATAATCAAAATATAACAAACAATATTTCTTCTTCCGCTGTATCATCCTTAGATGGATTTGAATTGGATTTTTACGATTTCCATAAAGATACTCTTACAAATACCGAAGAAAAAAAATATCTAAGTAACATCATAAAAACCAAAACCAATAAATTAAAAAAAATACTTAAAATTGATTCCGAAAATTATTTTAATATGCCTGCGGATACTTCTGCCGCCGGGCTTATAAATTTTGCTGCCCAATCAGGTAGCCCTGAAGCACTTTTGCTGAAAGGAAGAATCTTAGAAAATGGAATTGGCGTAAAAAAAAATAAGATAGAAGCAGCATCTAATTTTTTAAAAGCATTTAGTTTTGGTTCATATAAAGCTGCAGAATATTTGCTTAAGCTTTCTCGTAAAAAGAAGTTTTATAAAAAACTGGAAAAAGAAATAAAGCACAATAATGCAAATGCAATGTATGTTTGGGCAGGACTGGTAGCATTGGGTATGGATTATACTTTAACAGAGCAACAAGCCTTTGAACTATTGATAAAAGCTAGAAAACAAAAACATATAAATTCAATTATTGAACTTGGTTTGGCTTATTATAACGGTACTCTTACTAATAGAGATTCGGTTAAGGCTATTGAGTATTTTAACGAAGCTGCATTATTGGGTAGTAGTGAAGCAAAAATAAGACTTGCTTTTTTTAAGCTAAAAGATAATCCCGGTTTAGTTTTAAATGAAGAAATTAATATTTTGAAAAAATATGCCAATCAAGGAGCAGTTTTAGCAACGGCTGCAGTAGCGTTTTGTTATGAGCATGGACTTTCGGTTAAAGTGAACAAAGCTAAAGCAGCACGCCTGTACCGCAAAGCGGCACAAAGAGGGAATGAAGCAGCATATAATTCTTTAAGACAAATGTATGATGCAATAAGACCGGATGAGGATGAATTTAAAATATATTTTTAGATTTAACAGTTCTAAATTTTTGTATCAAAAAAATGATTTAATTTTTCTAGCTTAGATCAACTGTTTTTCGTAATTAAAATTAAACTGAATATTATGAATATTATAAAGATTACAATTGCATACTTTTTACTTATAGCTATTGTCTATGGTCAAACAACAAGTGAATATTGTTCAAAGTCTAAAATAACAAATTTGGAAAAATTAAATAAAGTTGCGGAGGTTAACTACCCTGGAGACGATAGGTTTGATGTAACCTATTATAAACTTGACGTTACATTGGATTATCCTGCAAAAAAAGTATCCGGTGCCGTAACCATAAAAACAAAAAGTTTAATCCAAAATTTAAATACAATGTTTCTTGATCTTCAAAGTCATTTTACTGTTGATTCCGTCAAAGCAAATAATAATAAAATTGCATTTAGTTTAAGTAATAACAAATTAACTTTAACTTTAGATAAAGATTATAATACGGGAGACGAAATAGATGTAGTTGTATTTTACAAAGGTACACCCGGAAGTTCAGGATTCGGCAGTTTCGAGTTTGGCGAGCACAACGGAGTACCGGCAATTTGGACGTTAAGCGAACCTTACGGTGCAAGTGATTGGTGGCCATGCAAAGATACACCGGCAGATAAAGCCGATTCCTCGGATGTTTGGATAACTGCAGATTCGCAATTTGTTAGTGTATCCAACGGAACTCTTGAAGAAATTGTTCTTAATTCCAACGGAACCAAAACTTATAAATGGAAAAATCATCATCCTATTGCTCAATATTTGATTTCTTTAGCCGTTACAAATTATGCCGTTTATAAAAATTATTTCAAATATTCACCTGCTGATTCAATGGAGGTTGTTCACTATATTTATCCCGAGCAGCTTAATGATGAAAGAAAAAATCAGTTGGATGTTACCGTAAATGCTTTGGAAGTTTATTCCGGTTTATTCGGGCTGTATCCTTTTGTTGATGAAAAATACGGACATGCACAATTCGGTTGGGGTGGCGGAATGGAACATCAAACCATTTCTTCCATGGGAAGTTTCGGAGAAGAAATTATTGCTCATGAACTTGCACACCAATGGTTTGGAGATGAAATTACTTGTAAAGATTGGCATCATATTTGGCTGAACGAAGGTTTTGCTACTTACTCTGCTGTACTATTTGGTGAAGCTGTACATGGGAAAGATTTTTACACTAATAAAATTTCAACTTACATGGAAAACTCTAAAAATGCAGTGGGTTCTATTTGGGTAGAAGATATTTCTTCGGTGGGAAATATTTTTGATTGGAACAGAAGTTATACAAAGGGAGCACTGGTTCTTCACATGTTAAGAGGCATTGTTGGAGATGAAACTTTTTTTAATATTCTAAAAACTTATGTAGCCGAACCGGATTTAGCTTACGGAGTAGCAACTACCGAAGATTTTCAAAAGGTTTGCGAAACAGTTACGGGAAGTGATTTAAATTATTTTTTTAGCGAATGGATTTACGGCTACGATTACCCACAATATAAAATTGAATGGAATCCGGTTGTAAATTCAAACGGCAATAAAATACAAATAAAAATTTCTCAAGCGGATCATCAAAATCCGGATTATTTTACAATGCCCGTACAAATAAAAATACTTGGAGGCGGAAAAGATACTTTGGTTACGCTCTTTAATAATCAAAACAATCAGATTTTTGATATTAAGCTATCTTTTATTCCTTCCGGTATAGAATTTGACCCGAACAATTTAATTTTTAAAGATGTTTTAAATATAACGGAAGTAAATGAAACAAAACTTCCAAAAGAATTTTCTCTATCACAAAATTATCCAAATCCTTTTAATCCAACTACCACAATAGAATATACAATTCCAAATTCAACACACCCCTTAATCCCCTCTCGAGAGGGGAAAGAGCAAAGCGACAGGCTTGCCCGTAATCTTTTAGGCGGAGGTACGCTAACAAACTTTAGTGTGGTTACATTAAAAGTGTACGATATACTTGGGAAAGAGATAACGACGCTTATAAACAAAAAACAACTACCCGGTAATTATAAAATTATTTTTGATGCAAAAAATTTAGCAAGCGGTATTTATTACTATAAACTTCGTGTGGGGAGCTTTATCAAATCAAGAAAAATGATTTTAATCAAATAGTTATTCTCTATCTCGTTTTTATGTAAAAAACATTTCAATTTTTTTTCTAAAAATGTTAATAATTAACACTTGTTTCGGTAAAGTATTGTTTAACTTAAACGATAATAACAATAATTATCAAGTAAAACAATTTGCATTTGCGTAAAATATTCTTCAATTTTCCGCTTCAAATAAAAGGCGAATATATTGTTTGTTTCAGAAACTAATAACATAGCTATAAGCAATAGTAAAGAAATGTTGAATATAAATTCTTTATATTCTAAAAAGGAACTTGGTGCAAAAGTAGAAAAAAATAAAACTACTTTTAGATTGTTTGCTCCTAATGCTTTTTCTGTTGAGTTAGTTATTTTTAAAAATGTTGACACAAACAATGGCATTGTTCATGCCATGCTTAAAGATATTGATGGAGTTTGGGAAATAACACTTGATAGAAATTTAAAAGGTTTCTTTTACTCTTTTAGAGTATGTCATTCTAATAAAGATAAAAATGCTAATTTATGTGTTGATCCTTATGCCAAAGCCGTTGCAACTTATACGGATTATTTAAATCCGCGTAAATCCATTGTTTATGCAGAGCCTTATGATTGGGAAGATGACGAATGGATTCAAAGAGATTGGCAAGATTTAATTATTTATGAAATGCATATTAGAGATATGACAGCTCATAAATCTTCACAAACAAATTCTCCGGGTACTTATAAAGGTCTTGTTGATAAAAAATCTATCGGTGGATTAAACTATATAAAAGAGCTTGGTGTTAACACTGTTGAATTGTTACCTTCGCAAGAATACGGTTATATGGAAATTCCCTTTAAAAATTCCTTTAACGGTCGTAATAATACTTGGAACCCTTATGAAAGAAATCATTGGGGATATATGACTTCAAACTTTTTTGCTCCGGCTGCTTACTATGCAGAAAATTCCGGTAAATTGGAAAAAAGTAAATGGATTGGTAAAAGCGGAGAACAAGTTCATCAATTTAAAAATATGATTAAAGCTTTTCACAAAGAGGGAATTGCCGTTATAATGGATGTTGTGTATAATCATCTCTCGGAATATGAGCTTGCTAACTTAAAACAAATAGATAAAGATTATTATTTCCGTCTGGATAACAACGGTAATTATATATCCGAAAGTTTTTGCGGAAATGATTTGAAAACGGAAAGACCTATGGTACGAAAACTTATTATCGATAGTGTTTTGTACTGGATGAAAGAGTATCATATTGATGGATTTAGGTTTGATCTTGGAAAACTAATTGACTGGGAAACAATAGAAGCGGTTATTCATGAAGCCAGAAAACTGAACCCGCAAGTTATTTTTATTTGTGAACCTTGGGGCGGTGGTTATGATCCCAAAGGTTTTTCTTTAAGAGATTGGGCAAGTTGGAACGATCAAATCAGAAACGGTATTAAGGGAGAAAATCCTTTTAACGCAGTAGGTTGGTTGTTTGGCAAATGGTTTGATAATAATAATTTTAATAGAATCAAAAGTTATATACGCGGAACCTTGGAACAAGAACCGTTCGGCTTATTTCAAAAAGCGGAGCATTCGGTAAATTATTTGGAATCGCACGACGGTTACACACTTGGTGATTTTATCAGACTTGCAACCGGCAAACTTAAAAAGGATGAAGTTGTTACAGATATAAATAAAAATGCGGAATTAACCGAAATAGAATTAAAGTTAAATAAATTAGCTGCAATGTTTCTATTTGTCTCCAAAGGAATTACAATGATTCATGCAGGTCAAGAATTTGCCCGTTCCAAAGTTATTGCTTATGAAGAAAATGTTCATGATGAATATTTCGGAATGTTGGATCACAATTCATATAATAAAGACAATGAAACAAACTATATTAATTATGAGCATTCAAAAATAAATAAAGAGCTACATAATTATTATAAAGGTTTAATAAGACTCAGAAAAAAACACGAAGCCTTTCGTAGAGCTGATTTTAACAATTATATATTTAAAGAAAAAAAGAGCAATCCCTTTTCAATTGAGTATCTGTTGAAATATAAATATACTAACTATTATGTAGCATTTAATGCCAATCCTAATAAAACAACAACATATACTTTACCTGCCGGTTGGTGGAGAATATTGGCAGATGAAAATATTGTTTATAACAAAAAAGTAAAAGCCATTAAAGGAAAGGTAATCTTAAAACCAACAACAGGGATAATTCTTCAATTAAAAACAACATAGTTACGGAAACTTAATATTGTAATTGCATTTCAAAAATTTAGTTGTCCCCATAAAAAAAATTCGCAAAAAAATATAACATCAAAAAAAATCTAAATTCCTCGCCTTCCGGCGTTGCAAAAATTTTAGTTTGTAAAATTAAAAAGAACATAGTCTATAATTATACAAGAAAAAGATATTCAAATTATGTAATTTTGATTTATAAAATTTACTAATTATGTGGAGAAAATATTATGACGGCTAATTTTGATATGATACAAAAAGTGTATGAAAATTTGGAAAGTAAACAAAATGAGGTAAGAGCAGTTTTAAACAGACCTCTTACTTATGCGGAAAAAATTCTTTATACTCATCTTTGGGAAGGAATAAAAAAAGAATTTGTAAGAGGTAAAGATTACGTGGAACTTTCACCGGATCGCGTGGCAATGCAAGATGCTACGGCACAAATGGCTCTGTTACAGTTTATGGTATCGGGAAAAAATAAAACTGCGGTTCCCTCAACAACGCATTGCGATCATCTGATACAAGCAAAAGTTGGTGCCGAAGAAGATTTGAAAAGAGCTGTAGATGAAAATGCCGAAGTATATGATTTTTT
>JALSNL010000274.1 GCA_026987055.1 Melioribacteraceae bacterium
AATGAATAAAATATTTTTGGTATTAATATTTATTAAACTTTGTTCAGGATGTTTTCTCCCGCCTCTTGGTGGAACGCCGGCAACAGTTCCTTCCAATATTTTTAATAGTGCTTGTTGAACACCTTCGCCGGAAACATCACGTGTTATTGATGAACTTTCACTCTTTCTGGAAATTTTATCAATTTCATCTATATAGATTATTCCTTTTTGTGCTTTTTCCAAATTATAATCTGCCGCTTGAAGTAAACGTACAAGAACAGTTTCAACATCGTCTCCAACATAGCCGGCTTCGGTAAGCGTTGTTGCATCGGCAATTGCAAAAGGAACATCTAAAATTCCTGCTAGGGTTTTTCCTATTAAGGTTTTACCAACTCCGGTAGAACCTATTAGAAGTATGTTGCTTTTATCAATTTCAACTTCATCAAAATCGAAGAATGAAGAAGCGGAGTTGATTCTTTTGTAATGATTATAAACTGCAACTGATATAACTTTTTTTGCTTTGTCTTGACCAATTACATGTTCATCCAAACTCTTCTTAATCATTTCCGGTGTAAGTGAAGATGCTGAAGTATCTTTATTATTGTATGCGGCAAGATTGTTTTTTAGAATATCGACACTTGTTTTAACACAAATATCGCAAATGTAAACTTCTGGACCGGCAACCATGCTTGTAACTTCGCTGCCATCACGACCGCAAAAAGAACATTTGACGGTTTTGTTATCTTCTGAATTACTCATATTTTTTTGTTTTCCGTAGATTTAATTTCTGTAATAATTTTTCTTGTTTTATTATAATATAATGAAGTTGGATAATTTTCCAATAGTTTTGTTAATATTTTTTTTGCTTCATCTGGTTTTTGCAAACCATAATAAAAATCGATACCCAATAAAAATAAAAACTTGTCCTTATAAATGTTAGCTTCATCACAATTTATAATTTTATTTAAGAAAATAATAGATTCTTTATACTTATTCAATGCAATTAATAGTTTTACATAGTTTAATGCAGCAAAATCTTTTAGAATAAATAAGTTTTTATTTTCTGAAATTTCTTTATAAACACTCAAAGCTTCTTTAAAATTATTCCTCATCACTAAATTATCGGCATAAAAGTATTTTTTTAAATTAGTAGAATCACTTTTAAAGGTATTAAGAACTAAACTTAATTCTAATGCATCGTTTGTATTTTTATCTTTGGGGTTTTCTTTTAGTTTGTTTAGTAATTTTATTGCCTCATCAAATTTTCCTTCCCAAGTGTTTATTTTAGCAAGTAAAAAATTGGAATCACTTTTTAAGTTCTTTTCCGAACGGGAATTTTTAATAATTTGTTCAAGATATTGTTTTGCCTTAGGAAAATTATTATTCAGTATTTCAATTTTACCAAGTTCAAATTTTGCAAGATTGACAAAACGCCTATTGTTATTGAGTTTTACTATTTTGGTAAAGATATCTTTTGCTTGGTCAATGTTCTTTAGATAATCCAAATAAATTTTACCAATCCGGTATTTAGCTTCGGTTCCAATTTTGTTATTTGGGTATTCTTTAATTATTTCCTGATAAGCGGAAATAATTCCCAAATAAATATTTTCCGATTTGACAGCAGTATTTATTTTTAAAGGTTTCCAAGCATCCTTACTATTGTTGTTTTGTTTGTTAATATCTGCTTCCAAAGCTTTTGCGTAACCAATTTTTGCACCGGATATAAGAGAAGATGATTTGTAATTATCTATAATTACCTTAAATGCTTTTGCAGAAATTTTATTATAACCGGAACGATACGCAATTTGCGCAAAGCGGTAAAGTTTACTTCCGTTTTTTGTTGTTTCATCTTCCAGTTTAGTATAGCTGGAAAAAGCTTTGTTAATTTTATTTGTTTTTAAATAAAGGTCAGCTAAAAGTTCCAGCAAAATCGGTTTATCATAATCATTATAAAAATTTTCAACTACTTTTAATGTAGGTTCTTCTGCTCCGTTAGAATGTATATATGAAAGAATTCTATTCTTAACAATTCCTATTTGCTTAGGTTTTTGCAAAAGAATTTTGCAATATTCTTCGGTGGCTTTTTCAAATTTCATTGTTATGGAATATAGATTAGCAAGATCATAAGCAAATAATGTGTGATTTTTTGAAATTTCATTTCCTTTTTTTAAAACTTCAATTGCATCTTCAATTGCTCTGTTTTGAATCATATAATTTGCAATTGTTCTATATGTCAATGTATTATTCGGATTTATGGATATGCCTTTTTGCCAAGTTTCTATTGCTTTGGTTTCGTTTCCCTGCAAAAAATAAGTTGTGCCAAGATCTCCGTATAGACTTATATTTTGCGGTTCTATTTTAATTCTTTCTTTAATAATATTTTCAGATTTATCATATTCTTTTAGTTGGATAAGTAATTTATTCAGTTCGTTATATATTGCAAGATTGTTTTTGTTGTTTTTATATAAATCCAATAAGATTTTTTCCGCTTTGTCTAATTCACCAATTGAGCGATAAGTTTGAGCTAATCTTATTTGATTAAAAACATTAGTTTGCTGTGCAAATATTTTTGTTGAAAATATTAACAGAAATAGTATTGAAACAATTTTTACTTTTTTATACATCTTATTTTATGGTTTTCTTAGTTTGTTGTACACTATGTTTGTATGCCTGTGTAAAACCGGCAGCTACATTTAGTTGTTTACTAAATAATCTCCATAGTAGTTTCACAGACATTCTATTTTGTGTTTTAAGTTCAAGAAACCTTTGCATAACACGTCATTCCGGTTTCCAGTTCTTTTGGAATACCGGAATCTCTTAAGTTTTAGTAGATTCCGGCACAAAAGACAACCGGAATGACGGCGTTAAATAGGTTATTCAAAGGT
>JALSNL010000275.1 GCA_026987055.1 Melioribacteraceae bacterium
TGAAGAAAATCAACCGCTTATGGAAGATGATATTATAAATAAAGAAGATGATATTATTAATAAAATTGCAAAATATGAGACAGAACATGAAACAACAAAACTCAATAATAATGTTAAACAAGATAATTCCAAACCGAAATTATTACTAGTTGAAGACAATAAACTCAATCAGGATGTTGAAACAAAATTGTTACAAAAAGTAGGGTACAATGTTGAAGTTATTGATAATGGTGAAGATGCTATTGAATTACTAATGAATAATGATTATGACTTAATACTGATGGATATTGAATTAAACGGAATGGATGGTTTGGAAACAACAAAAATCATCCGCAATTTAGATTCCGAAAAAAGTAATATTCCAATAATTGCTGCCACAGCAAAATCCAGTATGAAAGATAGAGAAAGATGCTTGGCTGCCGGAATGAATGATTACATATCAAAACCGATAAATATAACTTTTATGAAAATGACAATTGACCAATGGTTAAATCAAAAAGAAACGGAAGTTTGATATTTGGGGTCATATGACCTGCGGAGCCAAGTTTTGGGGGTATGTTGAAAAACATATTTTGGCTCCGCAATTTTATTATCGATAATTTAATAAGCTACTTAAGCAACATTAATTTTAACTAACTATTTTCAATTTCGCTTAAAGATTTTTTAATAATATCAACAGCATCCAAAATTTGTTCTTCCGTAATTACCAAAGGAGGTGCAAATCTTATAATGTGCTGATGTGTTGGTTTTGCAAGTAAACCGTTTTCTTTCATTTTAAGACAAACATCCCAAGCTTCTTTACCATTTGTAGGTTTTATAACAATTGCATTCAGTAAACCTTTACCACGCACAAGTTCAATCATACCGGAATCTATTTTTTTCAATTCGCTTCTAAACAATTCGCCTAATCTTTCTGCACGTTCGGCAAGTTTTTCTTCTTTAACAACTTCTAGTGCTGCAACTGCAACCTTAGAAGCCAAAGGATTACCGCCGAATGTTGAACCGTGTTCGCCGGGTTTAATTACCAACATAATATCGTCATCGGCTAAAACTGCGGAAATAGGCATTACTCCGCCGGAAAGTGCTTTGCCAAGTATTAAAATATCGGGTCTAACATTTTCATGGTCGCAGGCAAGTAATTTTCCGGTTCTGGCAATTCCGGTTTGAACTTCATCGGCTATAAATAAAACATTGTTTGCTTTACATAAATCATAAGCTTTTTTTAAGTAACCGTCATCCGGCACGTAAACACCGGCTTCACCTTGTATCGGTTCAACAAGGAATCCGGCAACATTAGGATCTTGCAATTCTTTTTCCAAAGCTTCCAAATCGTTATAAGGAACCGTTACAAAACCGGGTGTGTAAGGACCAAAACCTTTATAAGCATCCGGGTCCGTTGACATAGAGATTATTGTAATTGTTCTTCCGTGAAAATTACCTTCGCAGACAATAACTTTAGCTTGGTTTTCCGGAATTCCTTTTTTATCGTATCCCCAGCGTCTGCAAAGTTTTAATGCAGTCTCATCAGCTTCCGCACCGGAGTTCATAGGTAGAACTTTATCGTATCCAAAATATTCCGTAATGTATTTTTCATAAGGTCCAAGTGCATCATTAAAAAAAGCACGCGATGTTAATGTTAATGTTTTTGATTGCTCAACTAAAGCATCAACAATTTTAGGGTGACAATGACCTTGATTAACGGCAGAATAAGCGGAAAGAAAATCATAATACTTTTTACCTTCAACATCCCACAAATACACACCTTCGCCTTTTGAGAGGACTACAGGAAGCGGATGATAATTATGTGCACCGTATTTATCTTCCAGTTCAATAAAATCTTTTGACTGCATTTTTATTCTCCATTATTTAATTTTTATTCACAATGAAAATTTATCAAATTTTAACCATAGTACAAGGTAAAATTATATAAGAGAGATAAAAAATTATATTAGAAGAGCTAAGTGCAGAGAAATAATTCAAATTATCCTATACTTCTTTTTAGTATAAAAAAATTATAAGTTTTAAAAACAAAAACGTCATAGATTACTCTATAACGTTTTTGTTTTTATCTTCTTTTCCTATGTTTTTAAAAATGGCTAAGGAAAAACAACCTTTATATACTAAGAACAAATCGGTTTCCCAAAAGGGATTTGCGATTGCGAAAAGGGAAATTAAAACATGTCATCTCCAAATGAACCTGCAAAAAATATATGCGATAAATTATTTTGCACCAAAGCTAAAGAGATATCCAAACTATAATGGTTGTGAGATTTCTCTTCCGATAAAAAACATCGGAATCGAAATAATAATTTTAAATATCCAAATCTCAATTTTTTTCATATAATAAATTCATTTATTAAATAAACTTGTTACTTCTGCTTGAGTTAGTACTTTATTGTAAATTCTTAATTCGTCAATACTTCCTTGAAACCAATTTTTAAATTGAAAACTATCGGTATTCTTATAAAATGTTCCGATAACCGCATAGTCCGAATGATAGCCAACATTACTACCGTTTTTTTCTATTGTGGATTTTAAATTACCATCTACATAAATTTTAGATTCTGTTGAGTCCATAGTCCAAACTATATGATGCCATGCGTCTTTTAAATTTAACTCCGTAACAGCAGTTCCGTTTGGCATATTTAATAAAGCATTGCCTTTATTGGCAACTACTCCAATACCGGTATTTCTTACATCCAAACGAAAATCGTTACCGGATTCGGTATTTGCATCCGTTATTATATTACCTACTTGATTGCTTGTTTTAGTATATTTTACCCAAACACTTATACTGGCAATTGTAAAATCGTTTAAGTGTTTTGAAAGTTTTATAAAATCATCA
>JALSNL010000276.1 GCA_026987055.1 Melioribacteraceae bacterium
TTATGATTATGTATTTGGGCAAAAGGTTTGCCGTCAATATCATAAAAAGATGTCCTAAGGTTTTCGTGTCTTTCAATTATGGCATTTATACTTTTTTCAAAAATTTCGTAATTTAATTTCCCTTTTAATTTTACAGCGGCGGAAATATTATATGTGTTTTTTAATGGTTCCAACTGGTCAAGAAACCAAAGTCTTTTTTGCGAAAAAGAAAGTTGCGGAATTTCATCTTCTTTTCTTTTTACAAGCGGTGGAATTTCAAAACCGTTTTCTTGCTTTTTAATTTTATCTATAACAAAAGCCAAATCAGAAATTGTACGAGCTTCAAAAACTTCTTTTACAGGTAATTCCATATTAAATGCGTTACGAATACGTGCCACAAGTTGTGCCGCTTTAAGTGAATGTCCTCCTATATCAAAGAAATTATCTTTTGGAGTAATGTTATCGGTATTCAATACCTCTTTACAAAGAGCAACTAAAAGTTCTTCCGACGGATTGGTAATATTGGAAAATTTACTTTCATTTTTATCTATTTTAATTTCAAAAGATGCTAATTTTTTTCGGTCAATTTTTCCATTCGGATTTATGGGAAATTCATCTAAGATAACGAAATTAGAAGGCAGCATATAATCGGGCATACTTTTTAACAGATGTTTTTTCAAATTATCTATTTCAATATCTTCGTTATCTTCCGTAACAATAAAAGCCACAATAATTTTTTCATTACTCACTTCTTTAACAATCACAACAGCATTTTTGATTTTAGGATATTCAAGAAGTTTGGTTTCAATTTCGCCTAATTCAATTCTTAAACCTCTAAGTTTAATTTGATTGTCTATTCTTGAAATATATTCAATACTTCCATCTTCAAGCAGTTGCACCAAATCGCCGGTTTTATACAATCTTTTGCCGGGAGCACGATTATATAAATCCGGAATGAATTTTTCTGCCGTCAAATCTTCTCTGTTCAAGTAACCGCGAGCCAAACTTATTCCGCCAATATGTAATTCTCCCGGAACTCCAATTGGTAAAAGATTCAACTGTTTATCCAAAACGTAAAGTTGAGTATTCCAAATCGGTTTACCTATTGGTACTTTATTTGAGTTGCTATTTTTTTCACAAGCCCAATAGCTAACATCTATTGATGCTTCCGTTGGTCCGTATAAATTATGAAGTTCGGTATTTGAAAATGTTTTATAAAATTTATTTTGCAGTTCGTAACTTAAAGCTTCTCCACTGCAAATAACCCGTTTTAATGATTTGCAATCTACGTTTAAGTTTTGCTCTTCCAAAAACATATTAAGCATTGCTGGAACAAAATGCATTGTTGTAATTTTTTCTTGCTTAATTAAGTTTTTCAAATAATTGCTATCTTTATGTCCTTCCGGTTTTGCAATCACAAGACGTGCTCCGCTAATTAACGGAAGAAATAATTCCCAAACACTAACGTCAAAAGCAAATGGTGTTTTTTGTAAAAGAACCTCGTTCTTATCAATGTTGTATTGTTCTTTCATCCACAATAAACGATTAACAACGCCTTGATGAGGGACCAAAGTACCTTTCGGGTTTCCGGTTGAACCGGACGTATAGATGCAATACATTGTATTTTGTAAATCCGTCTTAATATTCGGTCCTTTTTCCGATTCGTTTTCCAGATGTAAATTGTTTAGGTTCAATATTTCTACATCTATTCCGTTCAATTTATGTTCATTAGCTGAATCCGTTAAAACAATTTTGGTTTCGGAATCATCTATTTTATATTTTATTCTTTCAAAAGGATTACTCGGTTTAATCGGCAAATATGCTCCGCCCGCTTTTAGAATGCCCAACAAACCTATCAGCATTTCAAAAGAACGGTCAATTAAAATTCCAACCAAACTATCAACCTTAACATTTTTCTTAATAAGGTAATTTGCCAGCCGGTTGGATTTTTCTTCAAGTTCGGCATAGCTCATTTTTTTATCTTCAAAAATTAAAGCTATATCGTTAGGATTTTTATTAGCAACATCAGAAATTAATTTATGTATCGGTTTATTGTTTAATATTTCTTTTTGTGTGTTGTTAAATTTATAAACCAATTCCTCATATTCTTCATCACTTAAATATTTTATTTCGGATACTTTTTTATCCAAATTATTTATAATAAACGTTGTAATGTTTTTTAAGTGATTTACCATCCTTTTAATTTTAGTTGCGTCAAATTTGTTTACATCATAATATATTTTTAGTGATAGTTTTTTACCCGGAGCAACAATAAGTGTTAACGGAAAATTAGTTCTTTCTTTGAATTTAACATCTGAAATTTCAAAACTTAAATTATTGTTGTTAATCGATTCATCAACAGGGTAATTTTCGAAAACGAAAATATTGTTAAACAAATTTGCTTTGTTGTCAATATCACTCCATTTTTGAATTTCAACAAGCGGAGTATATTCGTATTCTCTTATATTTCCTTGGTTATAATAAAATTGTTCAAGCTGTTGTTTTATAGTAATATCATTTGATATTGTAGAACGAATAGGTAATGTGTTAATAAATAGCCCGATAATATTTTCCGCATCGTAAAGATCTGTTGGTCTGCCCGATGTTGTTGCTCCAAACACAATATCATTTTCGCCGGTATATTTATGTATGAGATTTGCCCAAGCAATTTGTATTATTGTATTGATTGTTATTTTATTTTCTTGAGCAATATTTTTAATTTGTTCGGTTTCGGTTTCGGAAAATTCTTCGGCAATAGTTTTACTTTCAAGTCCTTCAATTGTTTTTTCTTCTTTTGCTAAATTAATTTCTACCGGAGTCGTAAATCCTTTAAGATAGTTTTTCCAAAAGTTTTCCGCTT
>JALSNL010000277.1 GCA_026987055.1 Melioribacteraceae bacterium
AATAAATTCAATCATTTGTTTTTTTCTTTCTTCATCGTCCTCATCTTCAACAGTCATTGATCTAAACTTATAAAATTTAAATACTTTGCCATCTTTTCCAATCCTGTCTTGTTGAAAAAGAATAGGACCTTTGGAAGAAAGCCTTACTAAAATTGCAATTATAATAAAAACCGGAGACAATAAAATAATACCGGTTAAAGATAAAATGATATCAACAGTACGCTTAATTTTAAGACTTAACGAATTATTATAATGAGGGGAAACGCCTAAAACAGGAATTCCGGCATATTTTTCTGTTGAAACTTTTTTTGTTACAATATTAAAAAGCTCAGATGTCAATTTTACCGTAACACCAAGAGAATTACATAAATCCAATAACTCTAATAATCTTTCATATTTAATATCATCAACTGCAATTATTATTTCATCAATTTTAAATTGACTATTAATTCGTTCCAGTTCGTCAATAGTTCCTAAAACTTCAATTCCGTTTAATTTTCTTTCATCTGTTTTTTGAGTAACAACAAAACCCAAAATATTAATACCTTCCGGGTTCTCAAATAGTAGTTTTGTTGCTAATAGTTTACCTGTTGTTCCATCGCCAACAATTACAATATTGCTGTTGAATTGTTGCTTATATCTTAAAAGTAACTTTCTACCTAATTCTACTCTAAAAATATAGAGAAGAGGTATTAGAATAACCACAAAAACAAAAATAATTAATCTGGAATCTAATAATTCGGATGACTTGACAAGATGGGAAATTACAACAACATTTAAGGTTCCATAGTACAAAGACTTAATAATTGCTGTTAAATGGGCAGCCCTGTTAAAAATTACATTTATTTTGTAAAGTCCATTTACTTGAAATATAAAAATAAAAAAAGCAGCTGCTACAAAAAATAATGCTAAAACAGAATATGATAATTTTAAAAACTCAAATAGATTTAAGCTTTTATCATATCTAACAAAATAAGCAGAAAGAACAAAAGCTATCGAAACTAAAATAAGATCAACAATTGAAAAATAATATTTATATTTAGGAACTTTAGTCATAAAATATTTTTACTATAATTATAGATAATAAATATAATCATTAAAATAGGTTTAATAAATAAAAATCTTAAAGCTTAAGATATTTTTTTATAATTTCATAGCTCAAAGATTGTGCCTAAAATTATAAAAAATATTTGATTTTTTTGATTAACATCACTTTTAGGATGTGAGCTTAATCATAAATCATTGAGTAATAATTATTTTTTTGATATCCTTTAACAATATTGAGACACTTTTTGTTTCTGTACTGTTTTGATTCAATTTTTTTATAAAAAAGCCAGACTAATAGTCTGGCTTTTTTATTATGAAAACAACTAAAGTTTATTTAAGTAGTATCATTTTTTTAGTGTTAGCAAAGTTCTTGCCACTAACACCATTTGCCGTAATGGTGTAAATATAAATACCACTTGTAAAATTATTAGCATTAAAATAAACAGTATGATTACCGGCAGATAATTCTTTGTTCAATAAAGTAAGAACCTCTTGACCAAGTAAGTTAAATATTTTTAGTGTTACATTGGATTTTTCCGGCAATCCAAAATTTATTTGTGTTGTAGGATTAAATGGATTTGGGAAATTTTGGGCTAAACTATATACTTTTGGTATTTTAGCTCCGGTTTCAATTCCTGTTAGAACTTCTACAAATAAATCTTCACTATAACCTGATAATGTATCAGGATTAAAAGCATAAACACGATAGACGTAGGCTGTAGAATCATCAACTGTTACATCTGTAAAAGTAGTAATATTTTCTCCAACGGTATCAATGGCTGAAAAATTGGCTCCGACAATACTAATTTTTCTCTCAATAACAAAGTTTTTTTCGGTAGAAGAATTATCAACCCAAGTTAAAACCGGAAAACCTGCCTCGTTAAGTGTATATGCAAGATCTGAAGGAGCCGGTATTGGAGTTGTTAATGTATGCACAAAAACAGTATCTGTATAATCCGATTCAGCTAATGAATTAAAGCCTTTAACTCTATAGGCATAATCTCTATTATCAACTACCGTTGAATCTACATAAAAAGTAGAATCAGCATCTAAAGAATCTAAAACTGAAAATACTAAAGGTATTCCTTCTCCTCTTTCGATAACAAATTTATCTTCATTTGTAGAGTTATCAGTCCAAGAAATAGTTACTTTCCCAAGTTGGTTTGATACTAATTGTAGGTTAGAAGGAGAAATAACAACACCATAAGGACCAAAATTATAATTGCGTAAAACTTCAGGTTGTCCTAATTCTCTATTATAAACAGCAATCAGATTTACTAAACCTAACCAATGTTTATCCACACCAAACTCATTTGCTAAATTTAATAAATAACTATCATCCCAGTTAGAAAAATCTCCGGCAATTGTACTTGAAATTCTTTCCGTTCCATTAATGTAAATTTTGCTAGTTCCATCGGAAGCTCTGGTAAACACTATATGGTCATAACCGGTAGTTGAAACAGAACCAGCTGAACTACTTAAGGATGGTTGTCCGTTATTATCTGTACTTGTGGTTCTTACAGCAAAATTATAGCTATCGCCATCTTGGGCTAAAGTAAAGTTCCTATTACTTCCATCCGCTGATAAACTAAAGATATTAGCCGGTCCTGTTTGAGTAGTGTTACTAGGTGTAACCCAAGCTTCAACAGTTATTTCATTAGAAGTTTTACACGATGAAGTAATTTTTGAGGCTGCTGTTGTTGTTATAATTGAAGGAGTTGATAAAATTTTTAAACCATCTTCTTGCCAACTGATAGCATCAGATGAAAAGATATTTAGATTTAGTAAAGGATTAACACCCGATTGATCGGTTATGGTTGTTCCACTTCCACCATTAAGTGTATATAACAATTTTAATCCGCTGCTAACTCTTCCTCCCAACGGAGTTACATGAAGAGTAGCTGTTTGACTTGCAGCAATTCCGGAGTTAGTAGTAGCAACGCATTGAATTTCAGCACCATCATCTGTTGCATCAATATTTGTTAAAGTTAAATGCCGTTCGGTAGCCCCTGATATATTGACCCCATTCTTTTTCCATTGATATGAAATTTCTTCTGTGCTAACAGCATATGCTGAAAAAGAAGCTGATTCTCCTTCCAGTGCATATTGATCTTCTGGGTTAATTGTAAAAGCTGGCGAAGCATCAACAGATACTCCAATATTATAATTATGTGTTACTTCTTCGTTTGATAAAGCTCTGTCATAAACAGATGCTAAATAATAAACTCCTCGCCATTCCAAACCACCATATGGTTCAGAACCTATTGCTACAAAAGCATCATCTTGGAAATTAAATTCTCCAGGAATTACTGTTGAAGTATCAAGGGTTCCGTTTACATAGATTTTTGCATTTCCATCTCTATCTCTTGTATATACTAAATGAGTCAGATCAGTTGTTGCTGTATTAGGTGTTGTAGATATACTTGGTAATCCATTTCCATCAGTTTCTAATGTTCTTAATCTGAATTCATATTTATCACCATTTTCAATTATAGAAAAATTCCTAAAGTTGCCGGACAAAGAATAAGTAAATACTCTTCTGCCATTTTGGCCACTAGTAAATTCAGGCATTATCCAAACTTCAACGGTTATTTCATCGGAGTTATTACAATTTGCTGTTATTTTTGATCCCTTAGAAGGTGCAGATGTTCTTGCTCCATAAAAAGTTTCCATTCCATTTGGAGTCCATGCAACATTTTCCGGAGTATAAATGGTAATATCCTCAGCATCTCCTACATTAGCTACATCATGAATAGTTTCACCACTTGTTTCATTAAAATCATATAGTACTTGTATGCCACCAGAAACTCTTTCATCAGGTTGAGTTACATATAAAAAAGCTCCTTCACTTTCAGCACTTCCGGAATCGTTTGTAACAACACAAGTAAAAACTGTTCCGTTATCAGCTAATATTGCAGCAGGGGTTGTATAAGTTGTATTTGTAGCTCCTGAAATAATAGTACCGTCTTTTTTCCATTGATAATGTAAAGTATCACTTCCAGTAGCAGAAATAGAAAAAGTGGCTGTTTCGCCTCCAAAGACACCATGATCTTTTGGCTGTAAGGTTATTTCAGGTGCTTGCGCAAATATAGTTGTAGAAATTAAATAGACCAATAACATCAGTATTGGTATTTGTTTTTTAGTCATATCTCTCTCCCTTTTATAAAATTAGTTGTTGGTTTATAGTTAATAATAATTTCCTCAGAATTATTAATAATCGTAGTTATTTTAATTAATGTTAATTTGTTTTCAGAAAATATCACAAATTCAATTAGTATGATTTAAAATGATACATAATTGATAGAAAACCAAGAAGATTTAACTTCCTTTTAAATATAGAGTTAGATAAATTATTTAATGTGTTTATTTAAATAATTAATTCTAAAAATAATTTACACTTCAAATAAATAGTAATTTCTTACAAAAGAAAAGAAAAATTTTCAGGTGTCTTTTTTCGACCGGATTTTTTTTAATAAGTAGTCATTGAGTAAATTCCTATATTCTTTTGATATCACAACAAATAATCCAAATACAATTATACTAATTACTGTTTTTAGAAGAAGTGTAAAAATTAAGTTATCATTTTGAATATTTAATGATATAAAAAACAGAATAACCGCTAAAAAAAAACTAACCACTATTGGATAAATAAATATTTTGAGAAATTTTATATATGAAAATCCTAGTGAGTATTTTACTAATAACAATAGCGCTTGTAAAAAATTAATCGTAAAAGCTATTATAAGTCCATAGCCAACTGAAACTAAATTTTTGCCAATAAAGATTCCATATCCTATACCGCTTAACATTAATATTGCTCCAAGTAATCCGGCATAAAAAAGTAAGTCCGTTCTATTTGTTGCTTGAAAAATTGACCCTGTACTAGATAATACAATTTGTATTGCAACAGTTAGAGCCAGTAGTTTGAAGACAGGAATACTTTCAATCCATTTAGCTCCGTACATTATTGTTATTATTTCAGTTGCATTAAAGTATAAGTAAACTGATAATGGGAAACCGATTATTGCTAATAATTTAACAATTTTAGAATAAGCATTGTATATTACTTTTTTATCATCTTGATGTTTTGACAAAACAGGGTGTAAAACCGGTGTAATTACATGGGTTAAATTTTGCACAGGCATCATCATTAATTTATAGGACTTATCATAAAGTCCTAACGCACTCATATTAAAATATTTGCCGATTAATAAATTATCTGCATTCCTAGAAAAATAATTTATAAAACTAAAGAAAAATTGAAAAGTGGAAAATTTAGCGATTTTTTTAATTGCACTTTTGTGAATTATGAATGTAATTTTTATCGGTTCTAAAAAATAATAGGCCGAAAATAGTAAAAGACCACTTATAATGCTGTTAATTACAAGTGCGTAATAACTAAAACCCTTATATGCAAGAATTATTGCAATAATTCCACTAATTACATAAGAAGATACACTTATTATTCCTATTTGCTTAAAACGCAATTTCTTACGATTTAATGCACTCGGAACAACTTGTAATGATTGAAAAAGTATTGCTAAAGACATTACTCTGGCAATATTAGTAATAGTTTCATTGTTATAATATGATGCAATTAAAGGAGCAGCCAAGTAAAAAATAATAGCTAATGTAAGACCAAATAGAATTGAAAAAGAAAAGATAGAAGAAATTTCTTCATCGCTAAGATCTTTGTTTTGAACTACAGCGGGACCAATTCCAAAATTGCTTAATAAATTAAAAAATGATAAAAATACACTTACCATAGCAACAATACCAAATTCGGCAGGGCTAAGTAAACGTGCAAGTACTGCACCAATAAATATACTTATAAATACACGACTATATCTTGATAATGCCGTATAAAATATACCTTTACCTATATTCTTACTAATAGAAGACATCTTAATTCCTTAATTAAAAAATCTTTTCTTAAGATTTCTTATTTTATATTCAAATGGAAATTTATAGTAAAAAGTTTTTAAGTTAGAATATTTTAATAGATATGGTTTAAGAAAATTTTTATAAGTTTTTTTTTGATTTTTACTCAAAGAAATCTTTTTAATAGTTCTCAATTGAATAATTAATTTTAAAAAATTTATAATTCTTTTTTCGATAGTTTGCTTTGTTTCATTAGAAATAAAATTTAGTTTTTTAAGTTTGGCTAAAGAATTTACAATTTCAAAATATCCAGCAATATCGGAAAAGTTACCACTTTTTTGCATTGTAGAACCGCTTCTGACACGTCTTTTAAATAAAACTTCATTGGTTATATATGTTTTACCTGCATACAAAAATAACTTATGCGTAAATTCTTCATCTTCATACCTAATAGAATTAAACTTGATTTTGTTCTTAACCAATATGGATTTTTTTAATATATAAAAAGGTGGGCCTGGGAAAAACCCTTTGTTTTTTATCAACAAATTAAACGCAACTTCGCCTGATTTACAAATTTTATTTACTTTCCTTTTATAAGAAGAATCGGAAAGTAAGCTTTTGTTTACAATTTCTTTTGCAGAAGTGTCTTTGTCTAAAAAAGATTGTCCGGAAAAACAAAAAAGCTCAAGAGCAGGATTTTCTATTAAAGCATTATTAAACTTCTTGAATAAATTTGGCTCAACAATATCATCCGAATCAAAATAATAAATGTAATCTCCTGTGGAATTTAGTGTCCCTAAATTTCTTGCGTAACCTTGTCCATTGTTTTCCGTATGGAGTAATTTTATAAGTTGATTTTTCCCATATAATTTCTCAAGTAATTCACCGGAGCCATCAGTTGAACCATCGTTAACTATAATTATTTCTTTAATAAATTCTTTTTGAACTAATAATGAATCAAACGCTTGTTGAAGATATTGCTTGGTGTTATAAACGGGAACTACAACTGATACATTGAGATTCATTTTATTTAAGATTTTTATTCATCGGAAATTTAAAAACTTTAATCATTTTATCTACGCCTTCATAAACCATATACTTTCTATACTTTTTATAAAAATTCATTTCGAATAAATAATTTTCCGGATATGTAATGAACCAAATTGTAGATTTTCTATTTTCAATAAAATTAATCAAATCTTTATTTGTATAAATTAATTTTGCGTTTGACCATCTTTCTTTTGTTCCTCTCTCAACCGAAAAAGAAACAAACGCTTTATGTCTATAATCAAAACTAAAATAATCGACTCTTGGTAAATATTGTTCATGGCTATTTTCGTTAATCATAATAATATCACCATCATGTAAATTTTGTTTTACATAGTCTGTTGGTGTTTTAATATCCCATCTTCTATACAAATGACGTTTTATTAGATTACTTTTATATATCATTCTATAGTTAACTTCTTGGCTATCAATATTTAATAGGTGATACAAATTAAAATCTCTGGAAAAGATAAAGACTGCAAAAATAATTGCAATAAAAGTAATATTTCTATAAAGCTCATTCTTTAAGAATTTATTTAAAACGAAATAAATAGAATAAGAAACTAAAATAACTAAAAGGGGAACTAAGAAAAAAGTATAGCGAGTTTCACGATATAATAAGGTTGGTATAGTTGCCAATAAACTAAGAAAAATTACTGTGCCAAAAAGAAATTTAATTTCACTTTTGGGTTCATTTTTACTTTTTAGTAAAAATGGAACGAGGGAAACTAAAGATAATACTGCAAAGATAGTCAATAATGGTAATGTTTTTGTATAATTTACTAGTGAATAAAAATTATCAGGATAATTAAAAAATCCAATTAACAATCTTTTTGTTATTCCCCATGTTGAGTAGGAAGAAAAATCATTAAATAATTCATACCAATTATTGGACAACAAGCCAAAACCAAACCAATAAATGAAATTAATTATAAAAATAGAAAATATAAGTAAGATTACTTTTTTATCGGAAAGAGATATATCTAAAAGATTCCAAAAGCTAAAAATTAAAAGGGTGAAAATAAAAAAACCGAATTGATTTAGTAATGCAAATACTGCTAAAGCAACTATTGATAAAACAGACCAGAAATTTTTATTTGGCAATAGTTTGATAATCTTTACTACTAAAAATGTAGTTAATGAAATTATGATAATTGTAAAAATCAAACTTAAAACATTATCAAAGGCGTACAATAATAAAACTTTAGGAATCTTTATAGGGGGTTGGCTAATTGAATTTTTAATAGTTTCGCTTAGCTCAGGAGGAAATATTGGAGCTATGTTAAATGAACGAAAATCAAATTCGTTAACAAAAACAGAAACTATAAAAACAACAAACGCACCCGATAAAAAGTTCAGCTTAATTTTTCGGTTTAATATAAAAGGTACAAAATTGAAAACTGCCAGGAAAATACTACCTTCATAAACAAAAATACTTATAATAGAAAGTAGCAACATCCATTTGTAGTTTTTAAAATTATGGTTTTTAATATCCAGCAAAGCGAAATAAATATACCACATAAAAATTGCTTGAAAAGGAGCGTACATTCTGGCAAATCTTGCAAATTCAATTTCCCATATAGAAAGAGAAAAAATTATTACTACAGTTGTTGCTAATAAATTGTTGCTTACCTTTTTAGCAATTAGAAAAATTGCAGGTAAAGCTAGGAGGTTTGAAATTAAAGAAAAAAAACGCCCTGCAAATTCTGCACTTATACCAATAGAAAGCAAAGGAGCAATTAAATACTGAAGTAGAACACCACGAAAATAATATCCGCCATTGGGAAATTGAGGCAGACCATATTTGAGTATATTTTCTGAAGATTTAACAAGATAGTACTCATCTAAGGCCAAAGGCCAAGTACCTAATCCTTTAAATCTAATATATATGCCTAAACTAACAACTATTGTTATTACCAACCAATAAATTTTTGATAGTTGATTTTCTTTTTGATTCATATTGTTATAAAGTAATGAATGAATTATAAATTTGCGACATCCTTAGATTCGGTTTCTTTGTTAAATTGATAAACATCTTCTATTATATAATCCTTTATATCTTTTGCATGCGTAAAAATTATCAATTCTCCAATAAGTCCAATAGCAAAGGCTAAAATTCCAAAAACAATTAACAAAAGACTTACAAGAACAATTGGTCTATCGGCTAAAGGTACATCAAAGAATAACCTTTGTACAAAAAGAATCAATCCTAAAATTGTACCTAAACTAAAGATTATTAAACCGGAAGAACCGAAAAACCGGATTGGCTTTTTGGTAAATTTAATTAAAAAGAATAGAGAAATAAGTTCCAATCCTCTTTCCATATAACTTTTTAATGGATAGAATTTTTGCCTATAATCAGCTTTATGTTGTTTAACTTTTATTTCTTTTACTTTATAGCCTAATCGCCAAGCCCATAATGGAAGAAATCTATCTTGATCTCCATACATATAAATATTGTTAAGAATTTCCCGTTTAAATAATCTTAGATTATTTTTTAAATCGTGAAATTTGGTACCAATAAAAGTTTTAATTAAACTATTGAAAATTTTAGATTGAAGATTATTTAAGAACCCGTCCATACGTGGGTATCTCCAACCAATTACCATATCGTAACCTTTAAGATTCTCAACCATTTTCGGAATTTCTTCAGCTTCAACTTGTTGGTATGAAGGCAATGTTAAAATCAGTTTCCCTTCGGAAGCTTCAAAACCGGCTTGCAAAGATGTTGCATCACCAAACCATCTACCAAGTTTTATTATTTTAATATTTTCGTTTTCATTAGCTATGGATTTAACTTCATTAAGTACTTCAGGCATATTACCATCAATAACAAAAATAACTTCGTAACTAAGATTTGTTTTATCTAAATTTTGTTTATATGATTCATACAACGATTTAATTTCATCATATTCATATTTTTGGTAATATATTATTATTGCTGATAGCTCGTATGATTTTTTCATTTTTAAAAGATATCTCCTAATGTACTTTTAATTTTTATTAATTTTTAGTTTGTACATCTTTTCAATTTTTAAATTTCCACTTTTATATATAAGATGACAAATGATTCCAAGGAAAACCAACGTAAAGCTTAAGATACCGAATAAAGCACTTGAACCTAATAAAACAACCAAAGGATAGCCCGGATTAGTAAACCACACATAAAATGTGGACGCTAATGCTATAAGAAAAAGTAATCCTGATATTATTGCCGGTGTTCCAAAACCAAATAGTGGTTTATTAAATGATGAAAAAGTTGTTTTAAGTGCAACTAAATCTATAATAACTTTATAAATTCTTGAAAGTCCGTATTTTGATGCTCCAAACTGCCTGGCATGATGTTTAACAGGAATTTGAGTAAAGGAAGCACCGGTTAAAGCATTAATAACAGGCAATAACCTATGCATTTCAGAATACATTGGGAATTTGTTAATTGTTTCGGCTTTGTAAGATCTTATTGCACATCCATTATCTTTTACCGGAATACCTGTAACATTACGCACTAACCAATTGGCAATTTTAGAAGGCAGTAATCTGGTAAATTTACTGTCCTGTCTGTTTTTCCTCCAACCTAAACAAATATCGTTTCCCTCTCCCAGCTTATTCATCATGTTACCAATATCCGCAGGATCATTTTGTAAGTCACCATCCATTGTAACTATATATTTTCCAATAGCATTTTGAAACCCGGCGTGTAAACCTGTTGTTTGTCCATAATTTTTCTTTAGTTTTACAACTTTTAATCTGGAATCTTTTTGAGCTAATTCAATTGCATTTTTTAATGTATTATCTTTGCTACCATCATCAACAAGTATCAACTCGTAAGTATATGGCAGTTCCTTCATTGCGCTGGTTACAGCATCGTAAAGAGGTTTAATAGAATCCTCTTCATTATAAAATGGTATGACAATTGATAAATCCATTTAACCTATTTTTTGTTAAGATAATAATACTACATATAATGTACCAAAACTATATATGTAATTAAATTCCAAAATAATACAAAATATTATTAAAAAGTATCATAAGAAAACATTTTTTAATAAAATATTCTCATTTTGAGATAAACAAAAATATAATAATTAAAGTTACTATCGAAGTTTATTTTGCGATTTTTATATTTATCCCAAATTATGCTTTAGAATTTAGAAATTGTTTATAAAACTATAATATGCAATAAGTTAAAGAAACTTTTTAACTTAACCATTCCTAATGCTTTGCATGAGAATAATTGCTTTTATTCCAATAGTTTAGAACTATTGTGTTTTTCTATTGCATAATCCGGGATTTATATAACTTTTGATTTTAATCTGACAAATTACAAAGAAAGAAAGTGCCCCGAAA
>JALSNL010000278.1 GCA_026987055.1 Melioribacteraceae bacterium
TGAAGTATGCTTATAGTAGGAAGAAATATAATCTATTAAAATAATAGAATTGTTTACGGAAAGTCCGATAAGTAAAAGAAGCCCTGCATAAGCGCCTCTGTCCAAATTATAATCACCGAGATAAAATAAAAATATTGTACCTATAAAAGCAAAAGGAATTGCTATCCATATCAATATTGGTTTTGTGTAAGATTCAAATAATCCCGCTGTAATCATAAAAATAAGAACAATAGACATTATTAGAATTTTCCAAATATTAATTTCATCCTGCTCACCAAAACGGAACCTGAACTCACGCTGTTTTAACGAATAACCCGGCGGGATAAGTATTTTCTTGATGGAAGCATCAATAAACTTTTTGCCGTATTTATACGGACCTTTATAATCCAATGTAATATATCTTACATATTGCTGATTTTCCCTGTTAATTGCCGAAAGTACTTTTCTTTCTTTAAAGTTAATTAGATTTTTAACCTTTAGTGTTGATCTTTTATGATTACTTATAATCATACTGTTTAGTTGGGATAGTTGGATATTCTTATAATTTGAATATTTTATATTATAAGGGACTTCATCGTTTTCTATAATGAATTTATTCCAAGTTAAATTACCTTCGGTGTTCCTTGCAATTGTAGAAAACAAATCTTTAACCGTTATACCGAAATGAGCAAGGTTTTTTCTTTTTATTTCACCTATAATTTCGTAAGTATCTTTTGCCCAATAATAAGCAGATTTATCAATATCCACATTATCAATTCTGGGATTTCTTTTAATAATATTTCTGAATTTCTCCGCCAGTTCTTTTACATGTAAATAATTAAAGCCTTTGGCAATAACGGAAAAAGAGCTGTATGAACCGCCGCCTGTGGAAAAACCGGGACCAAAGCCGTAAACGCTAACATTCAAACCGCCGAGCCTTGTAGCGTAAGAAGTTAAATAATTTTTAAGCAAATACGGAAAAGCAGTTTCACTCTGCTGTTTTGTAAATTCAATACGTATGAATGCATTTTCTTCACTTTGTACATTAACAATAAGATTTTTAAAATTCTTTCTGTAGCGTAATATTTCTTTTTCAAAGTCCTTTGTCAAATTATTTATTCTTTCTATTCTGTTGCCGTTAGGAAGTTCAAGTCTGACGAAAATATAAGTTTCTTCGCCAAACTGCCAAACTTCTCCTCTGCTGATATGATTGAAGAAAAGATTAATAGTTCCGCCAAGAGCATAATTAACGTAAGGTTTTATTTCACTCCATGTATCTGAATCGAAAATGGGATTGTAGATTGATTTTATTACAGGTGTTTCAATATTAGGGGGTATCAGCCAAACGGGAATTCCTATTATCAGAATCAAGAGTGCAAAACTTAACTTTTTCCACTTAAACATTTTTCTCATAATAAAAGAGTATATCTTGTACGGTATATTTTTTTCACTATTCTTTTTTAACGTACTCTTACCGCCAAAACGTAAATATAAAAGAGGAATTATAACAAACGAAACAATTAATGAAGCGGTTAATGTAAAAACAATTCCAAGAGCAAACTGCACAAAATATAATCTAAGTTCGCCGGTTAAAAATAGCAGAGGAACAAAAACCGCAACGGTTGTTAATGTAGAAGCAAAAACGGGAAGGAAAATATTTTTCAAATGCACCGTTAAATATTTAATGCCACGTCCGTCATAGTGGCTATCGATATAATCAATTACAACAATCGAATTATCTACCATAAAACCGAATCCGAGAATAAAAGCTGCTATTGTTAAAATGTTAAGCGGTATGTTGAACAAAAAGAATAATAAAAACGAAGATAACAAAGAAAATATTATTGAAGTTAAAATTATTAAAACATAATTTATTCTTTTATAAATAATCAGCAGAACAATAAAAATAATAATGAACGAAAATATTCCGTTCTTAGTAAGTTCACTTAATTCTTTTCTTATGGAATCACTTTTATCTATTTCTTTATCTATCTTATAATCTTGCGGAGCATTCTTTTCAATGGTTTTCATTTTTGCATAGACTTTAGAAGCCGTTTCCAAAGTGTTTGTACCGGGTTCTTTGCTAATAACAAGGGAAACCGTTTCCTTACCGTTAATTCTATAGTAGCTTGTAGCTTCTTTATAATCGTCGTAAACTTTTGCAATATCTTTCAACTTTATTATACTGCCGTTGTTGTTAAATCTAACCGGTTGGTTTTCAATTATACTCAAATCGTTTATTTTGTTTTTGATATTTACCAATATAGAAACGCCATTTTTTTTAATACTTCCGGCAGATAAAATTTTTTCGGCATTGGCTACAGCATTTGTAATTTCGCTATTCTTTATATTGAAAGATTTAACTTTATCGTAATCTACTACAATGTTTATTTCCCTTTCATTTCCTCCTCTTACAACAACATTGGAAACACCATTAATCGATAAAAGAGGATAGACCATTTTTTCTTTTACATACTTTCTTATTTCGTTAGCGGATTTGCTGCCTGAAATTGTATAAGTAATAAATCCTTGAAGTTCCTGCAAGTCTTCGGGAATATAAGGAGATATTCTCGGCGGCGATACACCGAAAGGCAAATCGTTTTTGATTGATGCGAGTCTTTCGTTAATTTCAATTCTAATAAAATCCATATCAACCGAAGGGTAAAATTCCAAACTAACTTTTGAGATTCCTTCGGAAGAACGGGAAGATATTTTTTTTACTCCTTTTATTCCCGCTAATTGAGATTCTATCGGTGATGTTAAATATGCTTCAATTACTTCCGGTGAAACTCCGTTCCAGCTTGTTGTTACGGTTAATTTTGGAAATTCCGCATGAGGTGATAATTC
>JALSNL010000279.1 GCA_026987055.1 Melioribacteraceae bacterium
CTATTTGAAATGTTTCTTTTATAGAATTGTTTTTAAACGTTAAAGTTCCGAATTTATATTTAAGTTTTGCTTTATATTCGTAAAAGTTTGAATGTGTGTTTATTCTTTTATTCCACGTTGTATAATCTTTTAATTTAACTGATAAATTATGAACACCAACATCAATATATTTTTTAATTATAGGTGTATAACCTATAAAAGAACTATCAAGATATACTTCCGCTTTCGGTTCGTTGGAATAAACGGAAAACAATCCTTTACCTTTTTTTAAAATTGCAAAAATTTCTAATTTCCCGTTATTGTATTCTACATTATATTTATGAACGATAACAGTATCGTAAACAAAAGTTAAATTATATAATCCTTTAGGAAAAT
The DNA here is from genome assembly GCA_026987055.1 of Melioribacteraceae bacterium. GTDB lineage: Bacteria > Bacteroidota > Ignavibacteria > Ignavibacteriales > Melioribacteraceae > JALSNL01. The sequence continues at coordinate 376 of JALSNL010000279.1, forward strand.
TATTCAATTGCAAAGGAGTAAAACCTACTAAAGAATCGTTAATAAAAACTTTTACCGAATCATGGTCGGAATTAAAAATAAATAAATTTTTATGAATGGTTTTCTGTTGTGTTGATTGCGCCCAATTAAAATTGGCAAGTAAAAAAATATTCAATAAAATTATTGCAAACGGTTTTCTGCTGATTATCATTTCATTCACTTTGCTTGTAATAAAAAATATATGTTATTTCCGAAGTTCATTTTTTAAGATTATCAAACACGGTTTTACGCACATAAACTTTAGTAAAATAGATAACTATTGATTATTAACCAAATATAAAAATTATTGTACCCATTGTATATTTAAAAATTGCGTACAATATTTATCAAATTGTTTTATTACAAATCCAAATGTTTAACTTTAAATAATAAATATTTTAATGATAATATATTTTAAGCTCGTTTTCTACCGATTTTTACGGTAACTTGAAATTCAATTTCATCATCTTGTGTTACTCTTCCTCTATGCTCAACAACTTCGAACCAAGAAATTGATTTTTCTTTATGTGCTTCCATCACAACGGATTTAATTGCATCTGAAGCGCTTTTGTTGGATATTCCAACTCTTTCTATTATCTCAAATGATTTAGACATTTATATCAACCTTTCTTTTTTGTTTGTAAGTTTAATTTATGATTGTAATTTAATCATTTTCTTTATTATCTTAAATAGAAATATTTTTGTAGTTTAGTTATGTTTTATTTCTAAAATAGAAAACAAGTTAATAATTTTGAAAAAAGAAACCGCACAAGAACAATTTACAAATTACCTTAAACAAGAAAAACACCGGATAACACCGGAACGCTTTGAAGTTTTGGATTATGCTCTTGAATATAACGGACATTTTGGAGCGGATGATTTATATGTGTTGATGAAAACCAAAAAGTCCAATATTTCACGTGCTACGGTTTACAATACATTAGAGTTACTTGTAAAGTGCAAACTACTTTCCAAAAGAAATTTTGGCGACGGTTTAACAAGATACGAATCAAATTTTGAACGTAAGAACCACGACCATTTAATTTGTATAAATTGTGGTGAAATTATTGAATTTACTTCTCCCGAAGTTCAAGAAGTTGTAGATAAAATTTGCGATGAATTGGGATTCGAAAAAGTAGGTTACAGTTTTAATATTTTTGGAAAATGCAAGAAAGGCAACTCTTGCAAAAATTTAAAGTAACTTAAATGAAAAAGAAACTTGCTCAAAAATATCCTTTGGTTTGGAAAAAAAATAACTTCTATATTAAAATATTTTGTTCCATCCCGAATATTGCCACCGGAATAATTATTACCACACCCAAAGCTAAATTTATTGTTGACCCGGGAGATGGAATTTTACGCGATTTAAATAAAGATTATTCCCCAGAAGAAATTCTTAATATTTCCGATATTTTTGTTTCACACGGTCATCACGATCACATTGGTGGTGTTTGGTCTTTATTAACTTACCTTTCCGTAATGAAAAAGAAAACACCTCTTACAATTTACTATCCGAAAGGCTGCTTGGAAATTGAAAGTATTTATAAAGCTTTTATTGAAGTTTACGTTAATGAACTTACCTATAAGATTAAGCTAAAAGAAATTGACAACAGCAAAAGTTTTAAAAGAAAAGAGATAACAATAAAACCATTTAAAGTTAATCACAAAGAACTTTCCGATGATGGCAAAGGAACAATTGCCGTTCCTTCAATTGGTTTTAAGTTTACATACAACGGTAAATCAATTTGCTACGGCGGCGATACTGCTTACAGTAATAATTTTGTTAAAATGGCACGCGGAACTGATTTGGCAATTATAGAAGCCGGCGCGGAAGATGAAAAAGAAAGTGAACTTCACATGACCATGAAGCAAGCTGTTGAAATAGGCGAAACAGCTAAGGAATATTTTTTGGTACATGTTGCGGAATAAAAGATACAATAAAATTTATAAGAACACTTTCGCTATGCTATGATGCTGTCAAAATAGTTGAGTAAAGTTTCCCATGCCTGCCCGAGTTTTTTACATTCACGGGAATCGCTACTTTTAATACTTTTGATTATAATTTAATTAGAGAAATTCTTCTATATGCCGAATCGTATCAAAAAAAATGATTAGCGACTGTTGATTGGTGATATGTGATTGATGATTTGAGGAATGGAAAATGGGGAACCGAAGAAAAAATAAAACAATAATGTCGCTCCTACGGAACTTGGGTTTTGTTGGTATATTTTGGGTTTTACCATAATAACGCATCTACTATGCTATCAAACTTTTGCTTGTACATAATTAGGTTTTGCACCTCTTGTAAATTTATCTTTAGCTCCGTTAGGAGCGGCACTATGGTAAATAGTAAAATCTATTAAAATATAAAAAGCACCGTTGGTGCGATATTATTTTAATTTTCGATACTTTAATATTCATCAAAATTCT
>JALSNL010000280.1 GCA_026987055.1 Melioribacteraceae bacterium
CTGAAATAATTCGTACTGAAAATAAAAAGCCGATACCACTTAACGAAGCTCCGATGTTTAATCTTAAATTATTAAAAATTGAAGAAGATGAGTTTATTGTTATTCTTGTTATACACCACATCATATCGGATGATTGGTCAACTAAAGTTTTAATGCAGGAAATTTCTATCCTTTATGATTCTTATGTAAGAGGAATTCCGTCTCCTTTGAATACTCTCCCAATTCAGTATGTTGATTATGCCGCTTGGCAGAAAGAATATCTTTCCGGAAAAACTTTGGATATGCAGATTTCGTATTGGAAGAATCAACTTAATGATATTCCGCCGGTTTTGGAACTTCCTACGGATAGACCGCGACCGTCTGTCCAAACTTTTAACGGCAGCTATAAAACTTTTAGATTGCCGGAATCAATTACAGCTTTAATTCAAAAATATGAAAAAGAAGAGAGCGTTACTTCCTTTATGATTTTGCTTTCTGTTTTTTATGCATTGCTTTCAAAATACAGCGGACAAAAAGATATTTGCGTTGGTACTCCGGTTGCAAACAGAACACAAGATGATGTTGAAAATCTTATAGGATTTTTTGTAAATACACTTGTACTGCGAGGAAATTTAAAAGACAAACCTACTTTTAGAGAACTTCTTAAACGCGTTCGTAAAATGTCTTTGGAAGCTTATGCACATCAAGATTTACCGTTTGAGCAAATTGTAGAAGTTGTTCAACCGGAACGTACGCTTAGTCATTCGCCTTTATTCCAAGTAATGTTTACATTACAAAACACACCCAAAAGAGAAAGAGCATTAAATTCCGGTATAACATTAAGTAGTGTAGAAGCGCACAGCAACACTTCCAAATTCGATTTAACTTTATTTATGATTGACGAAGGTAAAAATTTTGCCGGAGCTTTTGAATATAATACCGATTTATTCGATGAAGAAACTATTGCAAAAATGATTATGCATTTTGAAGTTCTTCTGAATAATTTATTAGGAAATCCTGACAAAGCAATTGATAAAATAAAACTAATTGATACCAATGAAGAAAATCAAATACTAAACGAATTGAATTCTTCTCCAAACATTGATGAGTTAACTGCACTTGTGCATACGGAGTTTGATAAAATTGCAAAAGAGAATGCAGATAAAACCGCCATTGTTATAAATCAAAAAACTTATACCTATAAACAATTAAATGCAGATTCCAATAAACTTGCAAATTTTCTTATATCTAAGGGAATTAAGCAAGAATCGGTTATTGGCATTTATCTTAAGCGTTCCTATTATTCAATTGTCAGTTTGCTTGGCATATTAAAAGCCGGTGCCGCATATCTGCCGCTTGAACCTAATTATCCTATTGACAGAATAGAATATATGCTTAACGATTCGAACGCAAAAATAATTCTAACGGATAATTATACAAATGATTTAATTGATATAGATGGCATTGAAAAAATAAATTTGTTGCAAATTTGGGAAACAATAGAAAAAGGAGACGAGCAATTAACAAAAGCAGATGTGGAACTTGATAATCTTGCATATATAATTTACACATCAGGTTCAACTGGCAAACCCAAAGGAACGTTAATAACTCACAAAGGACTTATAAACTATTTAAGTTGGGCATTGAATTCCTATCCGGTTGAAAGAGGTATCGGTTCCGTTGTGCATTCCACTTTAGCATTTGATGCAACGGTTACGGCAATATATCCGGCTTTACTAAAAGGAAAACAATTACATCTTGTCTCCGGTGATAATGAAATTGACGGTTTAAAAAATATTTTATTGCAAAATGAAAAATTCAGTTTAATCAAAATTACACCGGCGCATCTTGATGTTTTATCTAATTTAATTAAACCGGAAGAAGCAAAAAATATTTCATACTCGTTTATAATAGGCGGTGAAAACTTAACTGCAAAGCAAATCGGTTTCTGGCAAAAATATGCTCCGGATACTTTATTGTTTAACGAATACGGACCTACCGAAAATGTTGTGGGATGTATAGTTTACGAAAGTCAAAATTTTAACGGACAAGGTTCCGTTCCTATCGGTAAAGTTATACCAAAAACAACTGCTTATGTTTTGGATTCGGAACTTAATGTTGTTCCAAAAGGAATTGTCGGCGAACTGTATCTTGGCGGTGTTGCTTTGGCAAGAGGATATAAAAACAGAAGCGACCTAACGGCGGAAAAATTTATTCCCAATCCTTTTGCTAAAAATGAAGGAGAGCGTTTATATAAAACCGGCGACTTGGTAAAAATCAAAAACGACGGTAACCTAGAATTTATCGGGCGAATAGATAATCAAGTAAAAGTTAGAGGTTATAGAATTGAACTTGGTGAAATTGAAGAAGTTATTCGGAAATTGGATTTTATTAATGAAGTTGCCGTAGTAACAAAAGGTAAGACATCCGAAGAAAAACAAATCGTTGCTTTTATTGTACCGAATATTACTAAAGATAAAAAAAATATTATTAAGCAAGTAAAAGATGAAATAAGAAAGACATTGCCCGATTATATGCTTCCCGACATTATTGAAATTATTAGTGAACTTCCTTTAACGGCAAACGGTAAGGTTGATAAAAATAATTTGCCTGATGTTTTTTCCAAACTTATTGTGGATGAAGATAATTACATTGCTCCGAGAAATAATGACGAAAAAACATTAATAAAAATTTGGGAAGAAATTCTACATCTGGAAAATATCGGCATCAAAAATAATTTCTTTGAACTTGGCGGTCATTCATTGTTGGTAACTCAACTTATTGCACGGGTAAGAGATTTATTTAATGTTGAATTACCTGTAAAAACCATATTTGAAAAACC
>JALSNL010000281.1 GCA_026987055.1 Melioribacteraceae bacterium
AATTACGGTTTGGCGGAACAAATTGTTAATGGAAAAATTGTTACTGTAGATACACTCGGTAAAAGCGGCGGCGCTCAATCTTTCCCGGGTTTCAGACCTGAAAACGAAGTTGATAAATACAGATCTAATATTGCAGCTTATACCGATTTGGAAGTTGATGTTACAGATAAAATATTGCTAACCGGTGCAGCACGTTTTGAAAATTACAGCGATTTTGGTAGCACTGTAAACGGTAAATTTTCAGCACGTTTCAGTTTAACCGATTGGTTTGCTTTGCGCGGAGCGGCAAGTACAGGTTTCCGTGCACCTTCTTTACATCAAACATATTTCAATACCGTAACAATAGACTTGGTTGATGGTGATTTGGTTAACACGGGTATATTCAGAAATGACAGCAGAATAGCCAAGTTTATTGGTATTCCAAAATTGAAAGAAGAAACTTCTACCAGCTTTAGTGCCGGTTTTACCGCACAACCGATAAATAATTTTAATCTTACTGTTGATGCATACAATATTAACGTTGATAACAGAATTGTTTTAACCGGAACATTCGGAAACGATCCTTTTGGAGATCCTATTCCAAGCTTGGTTGCAATATTTAAAAAAGTTGGCGCAACAAGCGGAAGATTTTTTACTAACGCTGTAAATACAAAAACACAAGGTGTTGATATTGTTGCAACTTATAAGCACGAATTAGCCGGTGGAATGTTGGACCTATCTCTTTCTGCTAATTTTAACAAAACCGAAGTTGGAGATGAATTAAATATTCCGCCAAAATTAGTTGGTCAAGAAAGCATCTACTTTGGTCCTCAAGAAAAAAGTTTAATTGAAACCAATAATCCCAAAACAAAATTTAACTTTACAATTAATTATGGCATCGGAAATTTTTCCGCTATGTTAAGAAATGTTTATTTCGGCGAAGTAACACGTAACGGTTTCCCTTACGGAGTTGAGCAAGTTTTTGCCGGAAAAGTTGTAACGGATTTGAGTTTGTCATATAAGCTTACAAAACAATTACGTTTTACAATAGGAGGCAACAATATACTTAATGTTTATCCCGATGAACAAGTTTATGAAAACAGTTATTTCGGTGTATTTAAATATGCTCCGGTTCAACAAGGCTTTAACGGGTCATTTTTCTTTACAAGACTTTCCGTTGAATTATAAAAGGGAAGTATGATTAAGTTATAATTTAGCCCGGGTAAAATATTTTATCCGGGTTAAGTTTTGTTTGTAAGGTTATCTTTTTTAAACAGCACAAAACCGCTTATCATTATCAAAATAATTCCAACATAAGTTGCTCCGTCTCTAAACCATACAATATTTTTGTGATAGTCCGTAACTTTGATTGTATTGTTATCAATAAAAATTCCCTTTATGGAAATTTTATACGCATCGGTTTTTCTTATACCAACCAAAGGAATGTAACTTCTATCGAAAGTTTGAATTTCATACTTGTTAATTTTTTTATTAAAACGGATTTTTTTCCTATCGAACTCTACATATTTTCCTGCACGGTGTTCTACATCTCTTAAAGTTTTAACAAAGTGATTATCAGCATTTTCAACTTGCGGCACAAAATAAAAAGGAAGTAAATAGTAAATCGGCAAAATCATAAAAGCGATTAAAACTTTAGGAAACTTAAAACTTAAATTAAACTTTTGACTTGTCAATGTTTTCCAATTTAAAAGGAAAAATAAAAATCCGCCTAAAGTTAAAATATAAGTAGGTAAACTTTCCGGCCAGAAGAATCCGAAGTTTAATAACTTCCAATTAAAAGGAGCAAAAAGATGAACTCCGTTTCCCCATTTTATTTGAAGTGAATCCAGCAATAAATGTAACAATGAACCAAGAGCCAAAATTATAAAAGTTTTTTTAGGTGTTTCGGTTAAAAAAGATAGAGCTAAAGAAAGAATCAAACTTAAAAAAAGCGTTGCTTGAACAATTACGTATAACCTTAAATCGAAACCATTAACGGAAGGAAAGAAAGTTCCCACAGCTCGTTGAAGAATCCACGGAATATCCGGTATAAGTGTACCGAAGTAAATCCAAAATAAATCGGATTTTTTAATTAAAGAACGACTAAGTAAACCGTTAACTCCTATATGTGCTAATGTGTTCGGCAATATAATTACATGTTAAATTCAAAAAAGTAAAATAAATATAAATTTTGTTAATTCAATTATACAAATATTATAAAATAATTTTTGACAGTTATAAAATATTAAATTAAATTACAATGCAATTGAATTATTATTCTATTAGAATATATGATAAATAAGTAAATTGCTTGAATAAATACAAAAAATATTCTAAACTTATAAATTTAGTTTATGGTATAAAAGTAATTAAGCAATCAAAATTTTATATCCGTTTTACTTCTTCACTATCTAGATGATTCTTATGAATAAAAAATATACTTCCGGAAGATTTAGTAATAAAATAATATTTTTTCAATTTCTTATTCTTTTTGCTATTCAATTATTTGGTATGAATGGTGAAAACAGAAGAACGCCATTAAAAAATACTAATCACATAATTGATAGTTTATTTAACAAATTAGAAAACGAACCGGATGATACAAATCGTATTTTAATACTAAATAATATTGCATGGAATTTAGTTCCTACAGATTATGAAAAAAGTATTTCGTTTGCAGATTCAGCTCTAAAACTTTCACGTAAATTAAATTGGGATAGGGGAAAGGCAGAAGCTTATAACAATATTGGTGAAGCTTTTCGCTACAAAGGAAAGATTAAAGAAGCATTGGAATTCCACGAAAAAGCACTTAATTACTTTAAAATTATTAATAAC
>JALSNL010000282.1 GCA_026987055.1 Melioribacteraceae bacterium
GTTATATAAATTTGCAAAACAACCTATGCCTATGTTATAATTTCCGGTTGTGTTGTACCGAAGTGAATAATAACCGGTAGCTGTGTTAGCATATCCCGTTGTGTTGGAATAAAGTGAATAAGAACCGTTAGCTGTGTTACGAAATCCGGTTGTGTTGGAATAAAGTGAAGAATTACCGATAGCTGTGTTAGAATTCCCGGTTGTGTTGGACAGAAGTGAATAATAACCGGTAGCTGTGTTATCTCTTCCGGTTGTGTTGGACTTTAATGCATTTTTACCAATAGCAGTGTTCAGGTTTTTTATCCCATCAGATGCACCGGCGTCATCATTTACGCCCGCACCATTACCAAGAAACAAACTGCTGCCATCATATTTAGCATCTGTTAAATCATTTATTTCCGTAGCACCGCTGCCACCGGAAAGAGCCGAACCATTCCAATATAGACTACCGCCATTGTTATATAGTTTGTTAGTGTTGGGTGTAACAGCTCCGGCATCATTAAGTTTAATAGAACCTGCAGAACCTTCATCGGTTACTGTCATTAAGGCATTTCCGGCATCGTCTTTAACATTAACAACATCTCCGGTTGCTTGCGTAGAGTTTGGTGTTGTTGTGGTTTGCGTATTGTTTTTATTATGTCTTGGTCTGTTGTTAAAAGAATCCTTTTTGTTTTTTTGTTGAGCAAAAAGGGAAGAAAAGACTAAGGACAAAATTAAAAAAGCAAAAGCGAAAAGATTTATTTTTGTTTTCATATTTATATTCCTTGTTATGAGTAATATTTTTTATTTGTTGAATAATTTTTTCAATTGTTAAACCGGCAGTAATAATCCGGTAGTGTTTCTTAACCCACCCTAACCCTCCCTTTACAAAAAGGGAGGGAATTTTTAACTACTCCTCTTTGATTAAAAAAAGGGGCTTTACCAACCGGTTTTTTGGCGTGGTTGGCTTAGGTCTTTATATACTTCCTAGTTATTTTAATGTCTTAATATGTTTAATAGCCATTGAGTTAATAACCGAAATCAAATAGTTTGGTTTTCCATAAAAAAACCTCAAAAGTTACCGGGTAACTTTAACCAGAAATAACCGGCTAAAAAAAAGCAAGCGTTTATTTACTGCTAACATTAATTTGTTGCTTGCCCGCCGATTTGTATTGGCGTGTTTCTTTAACTAATTTGTTTAGTACTTTTTTCATATCGGACATTTCATTTATTACCGAAACTAATTTTGCATTTTGAATTCTTACTTTTTCATTTTCTTCTTCCAAGCTTTTTATTCTTTTGTCTTGCGTCTTGATACTCATTTCTTGTGTCTTGATTCTTACCTCTTGCGTCTTAATTGCCTCAATAAGAATAGGAGTAAGTTTAGAATAGTTAACACTTTTGTAACCTTCGGAATCCGTATCAACAAGTTCGGGGAAAACTTTTTCAACATCTTGAGCAATAACACCGATTTGTTTGTTTTCCGTAAAATTTCTTTCGGGGTATTCTTCTGTTTTCCAATTGTAGTAAACACCGTTTATGGTTTTTAATTTTTCCAAAGCATTTGGAATAAGAGCAATGTTTTTCTTAAATCTTCTATCTGAAGTATGAAGCACACCGCCTAGGTTTTTAATATCACCTTGAACATACAAACCGTTTGCCGGCGTACCGCCACCATTGTTAGCACCAATAGAGGTACCGCCGTTAGAAAAAATTCTAAATTTAGTAGCAGCACCGATTTTAACTCTTAACCCATCTTGTCCGGCATCGGCAATAATTTCCACCTTGTCGGAAGGATTTTGAGTACCAACACCAAGCTTACCATCAAAAATAGTGTTATTGGTTACATGAAATTCACCGTTAATTTTAATACTATCATTTGCAAAATCACCCCAAATAAGCGGTGAAGATGAACTGTCGTTATTTATGTAAAGTTTGTTATTACTTGTTTCATAATAACCTGCTTTGTAACCAAGAAATACATTCCCGCTTTTATTATGGGTTGCGGTTCCTTTTCCCGCTTCAAAACCAATAATTGTATTTTTTGAACCTTCTTGATTATAAAAATTAACCCTGAAACCAATACCAACATTAGAATTTCCGGTTGTGTTGTCCTTAAGCGCATCATAACCGTTAGTTGTATTATAACTTCCGGTTGTGTTGTACCGAAGTGAAGAATTACCGGTAGCTGTGTTAGAACTTCCTGTTGTGTTGGAATAAAGTGAAGAATTACCGGTAGCTGTGTTTGCGTTTCCGGTAGTGTTGTAATATAGTGAACGCTCACCAGTAGCTGTGTTAGAACTTCCTGTTGTGTTGGAATAAAGTGAAGAATAACCGGTGGCTGTGTTAGAACCTCCGGTTGTGTTGGAATAAAGTGAAGAATTACCAACAGCTATGTTAGCATATCCGGTTGTGTTGGAATAAAGTGCATTTTTACCAATAGCAGTATTTTGATTTGATGTTCCATCATCGTTAACTCCCGCACCATTACCAAGAAACAAACTGCTGCCATCATATTTAGCATCTGTTAAATCATTTATTTCCGTAGCACCACTACTACTACCATCACTTGTTATATTACCGGTTACATGAAAATTACCATTTATATTAATACTATCAGCAGAAAAATCTCCCCAAATTAAAGGTGAAGATGAACTGTCGTTATTTATGTAAAGTTTGTTACTGCTTGTTTCATAATATCCTGCTTTGTAACCAAGAAACACATTACCGCTTTTATTATGGGGTACGGATCCTCGTCCGGCCTTATAACCAATAATGGTATTTTTTGAACCCCCTTGGTTATATAAATTTGCAAAACAACCTATGCCT
>JALSNL010000283.1 GCA_026987055.1 Melioribacteraceae bacterium
CAATAGCTTTTCCTTCTTTGGCTCCAAAACTATAATGAACTTTTTTTTGAATAATACCACCATCATAATAATAGTAACAAGTATCATTTAATTTTCCGCTGTTATAATTAAGATTTGCCTTAAGAAATCCGCTTTCATAATAATATTTATTATTTCCATGTAAAATTCCATCTTTAAAAGTTACTTCGGATTTTAATATTCCATCAGGGTAATAATCAGCAAAATTTTCTTCTGTTTTTTCATAATGTCCGGTAATATCAAACCTGACACGTTTTACTATTTGTCCGTTTTTATAAGTATCAATTACTTTTATTGAGTGGTCGGGATAATAAAAATACGAAGTGCCGTCCAATTTATTATTTTTATATTTAGCTTCAAGCTCAACACCACCATATTTATTATAAACTTTGCTAATACCTTCCAGTTTCCCATCAACATAATTTTTTTCCACTTCCAGTTTACCGTCTTCATAAAATATTTTTGAAATACCGTTTAACTTTCCGTTATGATATTGCATAATGCCTTGAACGGTTCCGTCCTTATAATAGTTAACAGTATAACCTTCCCGAACTCCATTTATAAAATTAGGTTCCGACCAAAGCTCTCCGGTTCTGTAAAACCATTTGGATTTCCCTTCCAGCTTACCGTTTTTATAATTCCAAATCATACTTAAAGAACCATCTTCAAAATACCATTTGGAAACTCCTTCTTCTTTCCCGTTAACAAACTTCCATTCTTTCCATAAACCTCCACTGTAGTAGTATTCTTTATAAGTTCCATGTTTTTTACCATTAACGTATTCTCCAATAGATTCAAGTCTTCCGTTATCATAATGTGTTTTTCTAATCTCTACTTTTTGAGCATTTAGAATTTCAACCAAGAGAAATACAACTATAAAAATAAGTTTGTTAAGCATAGATATTATGGAATTTGACTTATGTTAGAATTAAGAGATTTGACTTTCTGAAAATCTTGTCCGGATAAATTTTTCATTTTTTACGCCAAGATGAATTGAATCTACAATATTATTATTTACAAAAACAATTGCAGGAGTTCCCATTATACCAAATGCTTTTGCCGTATTTATATCTTGCGATAAATCTACCGAAATAATATTGGGGAATTCACTTTTTAATTTTTCAATTATTGGTGTTTGTGTCTTACAACTGTGGCATGAAGGAGAAAAAAAATATAAAAGTCCTTTTTTATTTTTAATTTTTCTACTTATTTCGGTATCAAGTTTTTCAAAAGGGATAGGTTTTCCTGCGGTTCTTTTAGATTTTATAATAAAATAAAGTTGCATTGCAAAAAATGCAATAATTAAACCGGCGATTATACTTATAAAACTCAAATTAAATTCCTTTGATGTAAAATATTTTTTATTAATTTTTGAAGTTATAATATACTTAATTTTTATTTTTAGAAATAGGCTAAAAAGAGGGACTAATGTTTACCATTCAATATAAAGTTAATTTTCATCAAACAGATAGGGGCGGAATTTTATTTTATGCTGAACTTTTTAAAATAGCTCATATTGCTTACGAAAGATTATTTGATAGTTTTAATCTTGAAGAGAATTATTTTGAAAGCTCTAATTATGCAATACCGATAATTCATACTGATGCAGATTTTATTTCACCTATTGAATTTCGTGACGAATTGGAATGTTCCATTTCGATTGAAAATATTAAAACAACTTCTTTTGAATTATTCTATGTTTTCAAACGCAATAATGAATTGGTAGCTAAAATGAAAACTATTCATGTTGTTGTAAGAAAAGATAATTTTGAAAAAACCGAAATACCGGAAACATTACGATTTAAATTAAAAAAATATTTAAGAAAGTAATTTTTTCAATTCTTGCTTTTTTACTTTTCCAAGTTGATTTCGCGGAATTGTACTTACTATATAAATTTTCTTAGGTAATTTAAAACCGGCAAATTTTTCTTTTAATTTTGATAAGACATTTTTTTCATTTGACTTATCATCTTTATTTAACGTAACAAACAACAGATAACTTTCGCCCCAAGTTTTATCGGGAATTTTTAAAGTAGCACAATCTTCAACAAAATCAATGGTTTGAACAAATTGTTCAATTTCCGTTAATACAATATTTTCACCGCCGGAAATTATAATATCATCTTTTCTGCCTTCCACATATAAATATCCTTCTTTATCCAACCAACCGTAATCACCGGTAAAAAATTTATTATTTACTATTTTTGAATGTAGATTTTTTGGAAAGTTAAAATATCCTTCGGCAACGGAACCGGAGCAAACAACAATTTCTCCGCTTTTTGTTTTTTTTGATTCGTTTTCCTTTTTAATTTCTATCTTAACATTTTGCAACGGTTTACCAACGGAAAAAGGTTTACCGTTTAACTCTTTTTTTGAAATTGCAGTAACCATCGAAGCGGTTTCCGTTGAACCGTAAACTTTAACAATCGGGTAATTATTGTTGAGACATTCGGTAATTAACTTTTCCGTAATTGGTCCGCCGCCAAGAAACAGTGCTTTAAGATTCCGATTCGGTTTTATATTATTATCCAATAATCTTTTCATAGTGGTAGAAACAAGAGATAGATAAGTAGGATTCTCTTTTTCAATAACAAAAGCAATATCATCATTTGAAAAGGATTTTGGGAAAATAATTTTGTTGGCGCATAATAAAGAACGCGTAATAATTGAAAAACCGCCGATATGATAAAACGGAAGTGAAGCTATCCAAATATCTTTTGGACTGCATTGTATAAATTTTTTGAATGATTCAAAACTTGAAAATAAATTATTAAAAGAAAGTTGTACGC
>JALSNL010000284.1 GCA_026987055.1 Melioribacteraceae bacterium
CAATAAGAAAGCATAATGTAGAATAAAAAACAATTCTACCAATATATTGTTTTTCATTTTCTTTTAAAGCAGGAGCAATAAATTTCCATATCTGATAAAAAACATTTGGAAGACTTAAAATAATTCCTGCAATAATTGCAACTTGGAAGTAAAGAAATAATTGTCCGAACGGACGTAAATTTTGGAGATGTAAATTAGATTCTTTTGCGGGAAGTAACAAAATATTATTAATCAAAAAATCAATAAATATCCAAGCAACTGTAGTTCCAATAAATACACCAATCAATATATAAAGAAATCTCCAACGAAATTCTTCAAGGTGCTCAAGAAAAGACATTTCCGCACCGGTTTTTTCCCCCAATAACTTCTTTTCACTTTCCAAATTTATAAGTATAAATTATTTTCTAAAATTAGTGTATAATGGAAAATTTGCACATAGAGATTTTACATCTTTTTTGATTGATGCCAGTTCACTTTCATTGTTATAATTAGTAATTGCTCTATCAATAATTTCCGCAATCTTTTTCATTTCCGGTTCTTTCATACCTCTGGTAGTTGCGGCGGGCGTTCCAATTCTAATACCGCTAGTTACAAAAGGACTTTTTGTATCAAAAGGAATCATATTTTTATTTACCGTTACGCCTGCAAGTTCCAAAGCTTTTTCAACTTTTTTACCGGAAATATTTTTATTTGTAAGATTAACTAACATAAGATGATTATCCGTACCGCCGGAAACTATTTGATATCCAAGTGAAATTAAACTTTCGGAAAGTACTTTGGCATTTCGAATAACTTGTTGTGTGTAATCTTTAAATGAATCTTGCAATACTTCACCAAAAGCAACAGCTTTAGCCATAATAATATGCATTAATGGTCCACCTTGAATGCCCGGCATAACAGTGCTATCAAAAATTTCGGACATCATTTTAGTTCTATCACCTTTAGGAGTTTTAATACCTAAACGGTTTTCAGTATCTTTGCCTATTAAAATAATGCCTCCACGTGGTCCGCGTAAAGTTTTATGTGTTGTTGATGTAACCACATCACAGTACGGAATTGGATTGTTTAATAATCCCTTTGCTATAAGTCCGGCAGGATGTGCCATATCACACATTAAAAAGGCACCAACCTTATCTGCAATTTCTCTAAATGCTTTATAATCCCAATCTCGTGAATATGCACTGCTTCCGGTAATAATCATTTTGGGTTTTTCTTTTTTTGCAGTGTCTTCAATTACATTGTAATCAAGTTGTTCGGTTTTTTCATCTAATTTATATTCAACAGCTTGATATAATTTCCCTGAAAAATTAACAAAAGACCCGTGTGTTAAATGTCCGCCGTGAGCTAAACTTAAACCCATAAATTTATCACCGGGTTTTAGAAGCGACATATAAACAGCCATGTTGGCTTGCGAACCGCTATGTGGTTGAACATTAACGTACTCGGCACCGAAAATTCTTTTCAGTCTATCTCTGGCAATTTCTTCTGCCATATCAACATATTCACAACCGCCATAATATCTTTTTCCGGGATAACCTTCGGCATATTTGTTTGTTAAAACCGAGCCGGCAGCTTCAAGTACGGCTTCGCTAACAAAATTTTCGGAAGCAATAAGTTCCAAATAATCGGATTGTCTTTCAATTTCCAGATTGAGAACATCAAATATTTCTTTGTCTTTTGCCAAATTATCAAACATTTTATTATACCTTATTTACATTGAAACAGTAATAGATTTATTTATCCAGCCGTAACATTTACCTTCTATTTTAATAACATCACCGTTCTTTTTCTTTCTAAAAAAGTAATCTTCTTTAGTGGGAACGGAGTTTGCTAATGCTTTTACTCTTTCCCTAGCAGCAGCAGCATGTTCGCCACCCATACTTGCAACTTTTCTGTAAGTATCTTGTGCTAATTTGTAAACTATTTTATCTTCAAATTCAAAGCCGCATTCTCTGGCAGCATGCTCATATAGATTTGCTTCTATGTATAAAGGATAATCCCAACCCGGGCTTACTTTGGAAGCTTTTCTTAAATAATTTCTTGCTACGGAATATTGCCCCATATCTTTATAAAGTAATGCAAGGTTAAAATAGCTATCTCTATTATTAGGTTGTAAACTTATCAAACGTTTATAAGCGGCAATTGCTTTATCAGTTTGATCATTTTTTTCATAGGCTCTGGCTAGTTCATTCCAATAATTTATTACTTCAGGTTTTTTCTCCGTTAAAAATTTTAATGGTTCTATTGCAGCACCATAATCACCTATTCGTTTACAAATTTTAGCATATTTCCAAGCTTTTTCCGGATTTTCTTTATCTGCATACCAAGCTTTTTGCATAAAATCTTTTAATTGGTCTTCATCCTCAGCTAAGCTTGCAACAATTGCAGGCCATCTTCCGTTTTCAGGTTCCATATCGGAAAGTTTTAGATAAATATCTAAAGCCTTCATTTGGTATTCAGGTTTTTCTTCCATATTATTTTTATATAATTGACCTAATTGATCAAGATAAAAAACTTCATTAAATATTTCTTGGCCGGTAGCAAAACCTTGTTCATAGGCAGCAATTGCAATTTCCGGTTTTTCATGTTTCCATTTATCTAAAACATAACCTTTTCTTACCAGGTAATATCCTGCATTTGCAGAATCATATTTTACAGCTTTATTATATAGATAAATAGCTGTATCTGCCAATACGGCTTTTAACGAATCTGTTGTTGTACTATCATCATGAACAGCCCAAATTACTTTATCCAATTTTTTATATATCTTATACTTAGGCATAAAATCTGGTTTATTGTTAATTACATTAAATCCTTTTTCAATAGTAAACATTTCATATTGTTTAATCTTGTAAGCTTCGAAAAATAAACTTGCTTCAACCATAATATTCACACTATCACCATACGCATATTCATAATTTGTATCAGCAAAATTATTTTCTACTAAAAATAAGCTTGATAATATAAATAAAACCAAATATGTTTTTAACTTTTTCAATTTATCACTCCTTTATTTTGTTATCTTTCTCTTCTAACAAACCACAATTCTCCAAGATTTAGAGAGAATACAGCTTTAATAATATTTTCTTTTGTTAAACCATTATCAGTATTCCCGCGCATTCCGTACATTATACCGATATCTATACTATTTTTAATCCCCAAAGGTAATGAAATACCGCCATAAAAACTAAGCTGATTTATGCTATTTCCCTTAATTGTATATTGGGTCTGTTCATAACTTAAACCGCCTCTATATTTAACAAGTTCCCAAAAAGAACCAAACTTTTTGGATGCTTTGGAATATTCCATGCCTAAGGAATACCTTTTAATATCTTGTAAGTTGTTTATATTTAGGCTGTTAGCTCCAAAATTTTTCCATGGTTGGTAGAAATAATCCAAATTTATTCTATACTTACTATTATACTTAAAACTTAAACCAAAACCAAATTGTTCAGGCAAGTTTGTTTTAGTACTTCCGTTTTTTATCTCGTTATTACCTATGGAAGTTAGTGAACTAAAAGTAGTATCAGTATTAAGCTTTCCAAATATGTTATATGTCAAAGCCAATCTTAATTCGGAAAAATGTTTTAGTTCAAATATTCTTGCAATATCAGGTGTTAAGAACCCAATAGTTGTACCTAAACCTCTATATTTATAGTTATAATTAAAATTTGAATTTGTAAATTCCGAATTATCAAATTTTAATGCCGAAGAATAATCATTATTGCCCAGCAAATATTCAAAAGTTGCACCCAAAGCAAATTCATATGGTAATTTATAAGAGATCCCAAAATATAATTTTGATATTTCTCCATTCCCAACAAATTCGGTAGAATATGTACCAAACTCCTCTGATTCTGATGTTTTAGTAACTTTATAATTTACATCGGAGTAAGGAACGATACCTAAGACAAATCCTATACCATAATCTTTTTGAAGAGGAAAGCCCAATAAAAATCCGTTAAATTTGGTTTTAGAATAAATTGCATTAGATATATTATCCGATACGCTTGCACCGGTTGTAACAACACTTGCTTCAAATCTGGTTGTATTTAAAAAGCTTAATGTTGCGGGGTTACTACTATTGATATATTTGTAATCACCAACAGCAAAGCCAAAACCACTAACGGCAAAATTTTGGGCTGAAGAAGCAAATTGCATATCACCAAGACCATATCTTGTATATACGGAATTACTTTGTGCTATTAGTTCAAAACTAATCAAAAGGAATAAAGCTATAACTGATTTTTTATTTTTAATCATTTTTCTTTTACTGTTGTGTAGAATATTGTTAACCTGGGACGTAAGGAATCAACTTGATAATCACTCTTGAAAAAGGCTATGGTATTAGCACTTCTATCTTCATCAGATAATTTTATTTCCATACCTTCGTTATTTTCTCCATTGATCCATCTTTGAACAAATTGTCTTATATCCCCTGAATATGTGTTATCTTTATTAAATAGGACTGATATACCAAATTCCTTTTTGACAAGATTTTGATTTTTATTTTCAAAAAAACTTACAACTACCGAATCGGTTTTTGGTTTTCCTTGGAAAGTATGTTGTTCATCAATATACAGCGACAATGTAGCTTTGTTTAATACAACATCTGTTGGAACGGAAGAAACATCAAACCAAAGTTTGCCTCTAATAGAAGATGAACTTTGAAGTATTAAACTATTTTCATTTTTTTCCGGTTCGGTTTTATTTACTATATGAAGATCTTTGCTTTGTACTGCTTTTATTGTATCTACATAAACTCCGGGTTTTTCCAGAACCATATTAAGTGTAACAAATGAAGATGAAATAAAACGAGCAATTGCTTGAAAACCTACAATTCCGGTTTTTGAAACCGGAGTAAAATATAAACCGTTATTTAATGCAAAAGTATTCTCTGCAACTTGTTTAACCCATTTATTAACAACTTGTTCGTCTATACTGAATTTTATTAAACTATCTGAAAAAGAATAAGAATCTTTAATAAGAATATCATCCCCTAGCGAAGCTTTTACAGCATTAAGAGTATCTTGATTAAAATTACTTGAAGACCAATTTTGATTTATCTCTTTTACGGAAAATTCCAAGTGAGATTTATCGCCAATCCAATAGTTAGGTCTCATTTCAATCCACGAAGATTTTAGTACAACTTCGTTTTTATTTATGCTTTCCTTTAATGAGTCGGGGAAAAGTATTCCAAAACCGAGAAGCATATCAATTGATAGATTTTTATAACTTCCTAATAAAACTCTATTAGAAGCACCAAAGAAAAGTGAATCTTTTTGAAATGTTGAAAATGACTGATTGAATGAATTATTATAACTATCAATTTTTTTCAGTTCAATTCTATCTGTATTTGGAATTAAAGCATCGCCAACTGCAGTTGGCTCATCATTACATGCAAAAGAAACAAATATTAATGAGATGAAAAAAACTATTTTTATTTTTTGATTATGCACAAAGTATCTCCGTAAAACAATTCTACATGAAATAACACATAGTTAAGTAAATAAAAAAACATAAGTATTAAATTTGGGAGTTTTTTTTAATTATTACAACTTAAAAATTTATTCATTGCAAAAGATTTTATAAATAATATTTGCAATATTAAAAATTTAGGCAGGTAAATTTTTTAACTCTTTTCCAAGTTAGTTCAACAAGTTATTCTTTTAAAAGTTTCCTAAATTAACTTTTTATATAGCGATACATAAACTTTAGAAGAATTAAGCCAAGTAAAGTTGCTCTTCATACCGGTTTTCATAAGTTTTAACCACAACTTTTTATCGGATTTATAAAGCTCAATAGCTTTTTTAACAGTATCCAAAAGTTCGGAAGGCTCATACTTTTTAAAAACAAACCCGTTACCCGTTCCATTTTTTAAATCAACAGGAACAACAGTATCGGCTAAACCACCGGTTTCTCTAACAATGGGAATTGTTCCGTAAACCAAACTATACATTTGATTAAGTCCGCATGGTTCATATTTAGATGGCATTAAAAACATATCGGAACCTGCTTCAATTAAATGAGCTAGTTGATCATCAAAACCTAAATAGCAAGCAAACTTTTTGGGGTATTTTGCTACAGCTTTATCAAAGAAGTTAAGATATTTTTTCTCACCGGTACCTAATAAAATAAATTGAGCGTCTAAACTCATTAAGTCCTTGAATGCCTTTTTCACAAGATCAAAACCTTTATTATCATTTAATTTGGATATCATGCTAATAACAGGTTTATTTTCATCATATTCCAAACCAAATTTTTCTAATAACACTTTTTTGTTTTCTATTTTTCCATCTAAAGATTTGATTGTAAATTTTTTAGCAATTTGTTTATCTTTCTCAGGATTCCATACATTCATATCAATGCCATTTACAATACCATGCAAATTATTTTTCTTGGATTTCAGTACATCAAGCAATCCGTCACTTAATTCTTTTATCTTACAAATTTCTTTAGCATAGGTTTCACTTACGGTTGTTACCGCATCAGCATATTGAATACCTGTTTTTAAGAAACTTACTTTTCCGTTATGCAATATTCCTTTTTCGTTATTGTATTTTTCCGGTAAACCGGTTTTGGCAAATGTCGATTTAGGGAACTCTCCTTTTAATCCTAAATTATGAATTGTAAAAACAGTTTTTATATTTTGAAATTTTGGTTTGTCTTTATAGAACTCTTTTAGGAATATAGGAATCATACCTCCTTGCCAATCATTAGCATGAATAATATCAGGCACCCATCCAAGTTTTTCAATTAGTTCAAAAACAGACTTAGCTAATAAAATAAATCTTTCATCATTATCAGCATAATTTTTTCCTGAAATCGGATCACTATATAGACTTCGTCTTTTACCAAAATATTCATCATTATTTAAAAAGTATAATTGTACCCTTGCTTTTGATCCAACCAAAAAGGAAGAACGAAGAGAATAAGTAACTTCTTTTTTACCTATTTGAGTAGTAAGGTCTTTAAGTCTTACAACTTCATGAATCTTAAATCTACGTTCATCTATCGCTCCGTATTTAGGAACAACTATTCTTACGTGATGACCTAACTCTTGTAATTTTTGAGGAAGAGAACTTGAAACGTCTGCCAATCCACCGGTTTTAACAAATGGAACAACTTCTGAAGTTACGAAAAGGATTTTATACTTTTTAGCTACTGCCATAATAATTCCTTATTTTTTAAAGTGCAAAGTTACAAAAATATTGACTTATTGACAAAAATATTTAATATTATGTAGTTTAATACAATTTGTATGCAAATCTAAACTTCACAAAAAAATATGATTACGTTATATAAAAATCCTAGCCAAATAGTAACGGTTAACACAAACGGACAGAATTACAAACGTGGTTCCGAAGCCAATAACATTGGGGTCATAACAGATCATTCTCTTCTGGTAGAAGACGAAAAAATTTCCGAGATTATTCCTAATGATGCTCTAACTAAATCAAAATTTGATAAAGAAATTGACTTAACAGGAAAAATTGTTTTGCCCGGAATTGTTGAATGTCATACTCATTTAGTTTTTGCCGGTTCAAGATCCGATGAATTCAAAAAAAAATTAAGCGGTATCTCATATGAAGAAATTGCTAAAGCGGGAGGAGGAATTAATACAACCGTACAAGCCGTACGTAATTCCGGTTTTGAAGAATTAGTTGAACTTGCCGAACCTAAAATAAAACATTTTATCTCACAAGGTGTTACAACATTAGAAATTAAAAGCGGCTATGGATTAAGTTATTACGATGAAGTTAAATTATTGCAGGTAATAAATTTCTTAAATAATAATTGTAAGATTGATATTGTTCCAACATTTCTGGGCGCTCATACTTTTCCGCCGGAATATATAAATGACAAAAATAAATACATTGATATTCTATCTAAAGAATTGCTTCCTTATATTGCAGAAAATAATTTGGCTAAAGCTTGCGACGGTTTTTGCGAAACAACAGCATTTTCCGCAAATCAAATTGACGATATTTTTTCTGTAGCCGAAAAATTAAATTTTGATATTAAACTGCATACGGAACAATTTAATTCCATTGGCGGACTTGAAACAGCATTAAATCACAAAGCTAAAAGTGTTGATCATCTTGAAGTGTTAAAGAACGATAATATAAAATCTCTTGCTAATTCCAACACAGTAGGAGTTCTACTGCCGGGTGTTTCATACTTTTTACAATACGGATATGCACCTGCCAGAGAGTTACTTGACAACAATGCAATTGTTGCACTTGCTACGGATTACAATCCCGGCTCTTCTCATATAATGAACATTAGTTTAATTATGAGTCTTGCCGCATTTAATATGAAAATGACTATTGAAGAAATAATTTCGGCATATACGATAAATGCTGCAAAGGCTTTGAACTTACAAAATAAAATTGGCAGTATTGAACAAAACAAAAATGCAGATTTTTCTATTTACAACACTACGCAATATTCGGATATAATTTATAACACCGGAACAAACTTAAATTGTATGACTGTGAAAAACGGAGAAGTAATTTATGACACAACCAAGTAACACTTTGATTTCGAAAAATAATTTCTTTTTATTTTTGTTAATTCCGTTTCTTTTTTTTACTAATTGTTCTGCACAAAATGTTAAAAATATTGAAATCATTAACGAAACAAATTTCAGCACAAAAATAAAACTTGGCATTGATGTTTTAAGAGACAATGATTTTGATTTACTTAAAGGAAAACGAGTTGGTTTAATTACAAATCCTACCGGTGTTGATAACAAACTTAAATCCACAATTGATATTTTACATGAAGCTCCGAATGTAAATCTTGTTGCTTTGTTTGGACCTGAACATGGTGTACGAGGAGATACAGATGCTGGGAAATATATTAAAACGTATGTAGATGAAAAAACAAAACTACCTGTTTATTCACTTTACGGTAAAACAAGGAAACCGACAAAAGAGATGTTGCACGGGATAGATGTTTTGGTTTATGATATTCAAGATATAGGCTGCCGCTCTTATACTTTTATAAGCACAATGGGTTTGGCAATGGAAGCAGCTTCTGAAAATAATATTGACTTTGTTGTTCTTGATCGCCCGAATCCGCTTGGCGGAAATAAAATTGAAGGCAACATTGTTGAATCGGGATATTTTTCTTTTATCAGCCAATTCCCTATTCCTTATGTTTACGGATTAACCTGCGGCGAATTAGCTAAGCTTCTGGTTAATGAAAAAATGATTAAAACAAATAACAAATTTTCTCTCAAAGTTGTTCCTATGCAAGGTTGGAAAAGAGAAATGAATTTTGACCGTACCGGACTTGAATGGATTCTTACTTCACCACACATACCACATACCTTCTCCGCTTATTTTTATCCTATGACAGGTGTTGTTGGTGAGTTGCGTGATTTAATTTCAATTGGAGTTGGCTATACACTTCCTTTTGAAATTGTAGGAACCGAATGGATTAAAGGTGAAGATTTGGCTAACGAATTAAATACTAGAAATATTCCCGGTTTATATTTTCGTCCTATTAGCTACACACCTTATTATGCTTTTGGTAAAGGTAAAAAATTAGGTGGTGTCCAAATTTACATACGTGAATATGATAAAGTTAATTTTACCAAAACACAATTTTATATTCTTGATGCCATTAGAAAACTATATCCTGAAAAAGATTTAATAAAGTTAGCCAACGAACGTGATATGAAGGTTCTTAATAAAATTATCGGCAGTAAAAAAGTTTTTGAACTTTTTGAAAATAACAATGACTTAAAAAAAGTATTTGAATATTTAGATAAAGATGTTCAAGCATTTAGAGAACTATCTAAAAAATATTATTTGTACAAATAAAAATATTAATCATTTTCTTTTAGCCAGCCGGAAAAAGTATTCGGTAATCCTTTTAAGAATAGTAACGCCAATGGAATAGCCCAATTGGCAGTACGCTCAATAAAATCCCAAATAGGATAACCGGTAAGCGGACGCATAAGTGCTGTTAAAAACGTCCAAACAAATGCATAAAGAATAACAATACGAATAGGCTTGAGCAGTGATAAAATTGCAATTAAAATATCTATTGAACCGATAACAGGTAAAAGCTTGCTTGCTGTTTGGAATGAAAATCCCCAGAATGTAAGAAACGGAATCCATGATGTTTTTACACCAATTGCCATAGCACCATGTCCCAAAAAAGTACCGAAAATTCCAATACGTAAAATTATTTCAACTTTCTTTTTATTTATCTCCACTAAAATCCCTTCCCGATAATTTTGTACATTTAACATTTAGATTTACAAATATAAATAATCATTGGAGAAAAATCATGGTTAGATATTTTGTTGTTATGTTATTCATTTTAGCTAATAATCTTTCTGCACAAGATTTTACTTTACCATTGTGGACTCACGGAATTCCAAACCAAAATAATACAGAAGTTCAGGAAGTTATAGATACTACAGAGATAATAATGATTAGGAAAGTAAATAAACCGGATATTGCGGTTTATCTGCCTTCAAAAAAATATGCGACAGGCAAAGCGGTTATTGTTATTCCCGGCGGTGGATACAATATTATAGCTTATCATTGGGAAGGAGTAGATATTGCCAGATGGTTAACCTCAAACGGAATAGCAGCAATAGTTTTGAAATATAGATTACCACATACAAAAAATAATATTAAAGGTTATCTATCCCCTTTGTTAGATGCTAAACGTGCTTTAAGATTAACCAGATTTAATGCTCAAAGGTGGAACATAAATAAAAATGAAATTGGCGTAATGGGCTTTTCTGCCGGCGGACATTTGGCAGCAACTTTAGGAACTCATTTCGACGAAAAGAATATATTCATTACCGATGCTATTGATACTATTAGCTGTAAACCGAATTTTATGATTTTAATGTATCCGGTTATTACTTTTAAAGAACCTTATTTACATAAAGGTTCTCGCCATTTCCTTATTGGTGATAAACCGGATACGTCTTTGATAAATTATTTTTCCAATGAATTACATGTTAGTAAAACAACACCTCCAACATTTTTAGTTCATGCGGAAGATGATAAATCTGTGCCGGTTAAAAATAGTTTGATGTTTTATGAAGAGTTAGTAAAAAATTCTGTTCCTGCCGAAATGATTATTTATCCCAAAGGCGGACATGGTTTTTCTTTGGCTATTGGAAATGCTCATCTTTCAACGTGGCGGGAAAGATGTATTGAATGGATAAAAACTTTATAGCAAAAAAAAAAAAAAAAG
>JALSNL010000285.1 GCA_026987055.1 Melioribacteraceae bacterium
ACAACAGGAATTTCCGAATACTTATCTTGCAAAACAGGCATCCAGAAAATAAAACTTCCCAAACTAATTCCGAAATTATTATTTTGAAAATAAAATCTACCGTCTAATTTTTGTACCGAATTTATTTTCTTTTTATTCAAAAAATAAATTATAATTCCCAATATATTTTGTGGTAGTTCCCAAACAAAACGGATGATGTAAAAAGTTAGTTTAATATTAACCTTTTTTAAATCCAAAGATAAACCCAATAATTGCCGCAATTGAAAAAGGTACGTTTTTCATAAATATATCTTTAATAGAATCGGTTGAAACATTAGCATTTTTCACCGTGTTTTTTACAACGTCAACCGCAGTATCTTTCCATGATAACCAATCTATATTTATATAACCTTTGTAAGCAGCAACTTGAAGAACAACAACAATTAACAAAGCAAAAAAGATTATAAGTTTAGAAACTTTTTTAGATAAAAAGCCAACAACCAAGCCCGCAACAAGACCAATTACAACTGTTTTAAGAATAAAAGGTAGAGCTTCCATAATAAATCCTATATTATTTGAACTTTAAGTTTTAAGTATAATATTTTATTACTAAAAAGAAAAGCCCGATTCCATTATAAATTGTCCGTTGCCATATTCATCAAAAGCATATTCAAATCTAAAAGCATTGTATGGTAAAATTAATAATGTAAGTCCAAATCCATAGCCGGAATCAAATCTGTTTAGAGCCAAAGGCTCATTGTTGTTGTATGTTACACCGCCGTCCAAAAAAGCATTAGTATATAAAGCAATTCTTGCAGAGGTCAATTGCTTTGGAAGTAATGGAAGGTCTAAACTTAAATTCCATTCTTTAATTATCGGATAATTAAGTTCAAAAGAGGTTAATAAAACATTATGTCCCTCTCTCCGCTGAAATTTATGTCCTCGTATATTTAACCTATCACCCAATAAAGAAAGTTTATAAAAAGGTATTGTTGAACCGAAAGCATGTCTGTATAAAAAACGCCATTTACCGGAAAGATTACCGAACAACATTTTATAATGTCTAAAATCAACTGAAAAAATATTATATGAAATATTATTTATACCAAAACCTTTATGCGAAATAAATGCTTCACCGTAAATTCCATTATCCGAAAACTGTTTGAGATTTCTTGTATCGATTGAATATAATAACCCAAGAGCAAGAGTTCTATCTATGTTTGTTTTTGTTGCTGTTAATTCGGCAATTGCTTTTGGTACCTGATAATACTCGTACGATGAAATTGCAATAATTTTATTATACAAATCAAAACGATAACCTAAACTTATATCAGTAGAAATAATTTTATAATTAAAATCATCATCCAGATTGCTTTCCAAAAGTAAGTTTCTATTTTGAATTTTAGAATATATTAAATTAAATCCAAGCATAAAATTGCTGCATGTATGTAAAACAGGATTAAAATAAGATAATGCAAAAGTGGGATTATAACCGAATGTAGCAACACCTTTTATTGTTTCGTTTCTTCCTCTGAAATTTTTGTATAAAAGAATAATGCCGTAAGATGCACGCTTAATTGTATTATCTCTTAATGTAAGAAAAGGTAACGGATAAATATACCAACTTTCGGAAACGTCTATATTAAGTTCTGTAAATTTTATTCTATCAATTATGTTTAGTTTAACTTTGTTAAATAAACCGAGGCTGAAAACTCTTTCTCTGTTATAATCAAGAGTTTTGCCAGTTACAATATCACCTTCTTTAAAAGTTAGCTCTCTTAGGATTACAAATTTTTCTGTAACATTATTACCGGTAATTGAAATTGAATCAACACGAATAGAATCGGTTTTGCCGATTGTAATAAAAGACTGTTGAGCAAAGTTAATATTGGTAAGCAGTAATAATATCAGTAATTTTCTATACATTAAAAACAAATTTTCCTAAATATTTTTAACAAAAACTGTGGGCTACTTTTATACAAGTATCTTGAATAGTTTGAATTCCTTTTTCAACTACATCTTTAACGGCTGTATCATTCCTAATTCCTAATTGCAGCCAAAGTGTTTTAGGTTTTATTTTTATTACATCGGAAATAAGCAAAGGAATATCTTCGGAACGGCGAAATACGTTTACAATGTCAATTTTATGTGGAATTTCCAAAAGACTATTATAAACTTTTATTCCGTTTGCATCATTAAAATTTTTATTTGGATTTACTCCCACAACATCAAAACCGTTTGCAACAAGATAATCGGCAATATCTCTACTTGTTCTCATCGGATTGCTGGAAATTCCGACAACTGCAATTGTTTCGGATGTTTTTAATATTTCACAAATATCTATGTTCATTTTTTACTTTCTTTAACTTAGGTTAACAAATTAAAATTGATATAATTTAATTTTTCAATATATAAACTTTAATATAGTAAATTCCGTAGAAAAGCCGGATAGACAAGCGATTCGCGTCCGGAACTTTTTTTAAAGCTTAGCATCTATATTTTTTTCTTATGTCTTTAAACTTTATTCTTTATATTCTTCTATCGGTAAACAACTGCAAACTAAATTTCTATCGCCATAAGCATCGTCAACACGTCCTACAGCCGGCCAAAATTTGTTATCTTTAATCCAATCAACCGGAGCAACAGCATCTTTTATAGAATAAGCATGATCCCATTCGGAAATTACATCATCCAAAGTATGCGGAGAATTTTTTAACATATTATCTTCTTTATCCATTTCCTCTTTTTCTATTGCAGTTATTTCATTGTAAATTAAATTCATCACTTCGCAAAATCTATCCAGTTCATATTTCGATTCACTTTCTGT
>JALSNL010000286.1 GCA_026987055.1 Melioribacteraceae bacterium
AAACAGCTTAAGAACAGAAAAAAATAGTTTTATTTTTGTCAATCTTGTAGATTTTGATGTTTATTACGGTCACAGGCTTGATCCCGAAGGATTTCATAAAGCTCTAATTGAATTTGACAATGCTTTACCTAAAATTTTAGAAGTAATGGACGAAACGGATAGATTAGTCATTTCTGCGGATCATGGAAATGATCCTACAACTACAAGTACTGATCATAGTAGAGAATATGTTCCTTTGTTGTTTTATGGAAAAAATAAAACTGCGAGAAATTTAGGAGTTAGAGAAACATTTTCCGATGTAGCTCAAACAGTTGCACATTTTTTCAAAGTAAACAATACGTTAAAAGGTACAAGCTTTTTAGAATAAAGTTAAAAAGTTTTATAATTTGTGATTATATTTATAGTTATACAAATTTGAAATAAAACAATAAATAAATTTTAGCTTAATTTAAAATTAAGTGTAGGAGATTAAAAATTGCTATTAGGTAAAGTAATTGGTACTGTATGGTCAACAAGAAAAGATGAAAAATTAGTTGGGTCTAAGTTTTTAATTGTAAGACGTTTGGATGTTAACAAAAAAGCAAAAGATGATTTTGTTGTAGCAGTAGATTCTGTTGGTGCCGGTGTTGGAGAAGTTGTATTATATGCTTCCGGAAGCTCTGCAAGACAAACTACATTTACTAAAGATAAACCTGTAGATGCTGTAATTATGGCAATAGTTGATAAGTTGGATATTTCGGTTAAAGAATAGATAGGTAAATGATATTAGCAAAAGTTATTGGTACAATTTGGGCAACCAGAAAATATGAAACTCTAAACGGTTATAAAATGCAATTTATACAACCGTTAAATGGAGATATGGAAAAACTCGGTGAGCCGATTGTTGCTGTTGATACTATTGGTGCCGGTCCG
This sequence comes from Melioribacteraceae bacterium, assembly GCA_026987055.1. Taxonomy (GTDB): domain Bacteria; phylum Bacteroidota; class Ignavibacteria; order Ignavibacteriales; family Melioribacteraceae; genus JALSNL01. Next base: position 913 of record JALSNL010000286.1, read on the forward strand.
GGGGAATTGGTCTTTTATGCAACTTCAAGCGAAGCTGTTATTGCAATGGATGTTGATATGGCACCTGTTGAAGCTTCCATAGTTGGTATTGTCGATTCAATTAACTCAATAAATAATTAGGAGTTCTTTTTGAAAATATCTAAACAATTTACAAATCGTGATAGTCATTCGTTAGATAAATATCTCCAGGAAATCGGGAAAGTTGATCTTTTAACTCCTGAGGAAGAAATTGATCTTTCAATTAGAATTAAAAAAGGAGATCAAGCAGCTTTGGAAAGATTGGTAAAAGCCAATTTAAGATTTGTTGTTAGCGTTTCAAAGCAATATCAAAATCAAGGATTATCCTTAGGTGATTTAATAAATGAGGGAAACTTAGGTTTAATAAAAGCAGCAAAAAGATTTGATGAAACAAGAGGATTCAAATTTATTTCTTATGCCGTATGGTGGATAAGGCAATCTATTTTACAAGCTCTTGCGGAACAATCCAGAATTGTAAAGCTTCCGCTCAATAGAGTAGGAGCATTAAATAAAATCGGTAGAGCTTATAATAGTCTAGAACAAGAATATGAAAGAGAACCTACCGCATCGGAAATTGCAGATGAATTGGATATGGATTTAAGCGAAGTTTCCGAAGCAATGAAAATATCGGCTAAACATATTTCTATGGATGCTCCTTTTGCCAAAGGAGAAGACAATAGCTTATTGGATGTTTTAGCCAGCGATGCAAATCCTTTGCCGGATAATTCATTAATGTCCGATTCTCTAAAAGGTGAAATAGAACGTGCACTTTCAACTTTAACAGAAAGAGAAGCGGAAGTAATTAAATTATATTTTGGTTTTGGTGAAGATGAAAATCCTCTTACGTTAGAAGAAATCGGGACAATATTTCATCTTACAAGAGAAAGAGTTAGACAAATAAAAGAAAAAGCAATTAGAAGATTACGTCATACTTCAAGAAGCAAAAATTTAAGAGCTTATCTTGGTTAGATTTTTTAAATGCAAAAAATATTAATACCTATTCGGATAATTTTCATTTCATTTCTTATAGCTTTTTTAAGCTCTTGTACATCCTCATCCTACACAGAAAGATATAAATCAACAGAAAATAATGATGCTAAAATCATTAAGAATGAAAAAAATCATACTTTACACGAAGAAGAAATAAGTGTTGATGATTTACCCGCAATAAATACTTCGGCAAAAAAAGTTATTAAAAAATTTACACCTTATATTGGTAATAATAAGAAAAAGAAAAAATTTCTATATGAATTGGCAAACTATATCAAAGTGCCCTACAAATACGGAGGAGAAACAAAATCCGGGATAGATTGTTCTGCTTTTACACAGCAAGTATATAGGAACTCGTTAAATGTAAAAATACCAAGAACTGCACGAGAGCAGTATAGAATTGGTGATAGAATTAAAAAAATAAAAAATTTAAAATTTGGTGATTTGGTGTTTTTTAATACATCACAAATTTATTATCCCGGTCATGTGGGAATTTATTTGGGTGATAAATTATTTATTCATGCAAGTGCCAGTAAGGGAGTAATGATTTCATCTTTAGAAAACTCATATTTTTTAAATAGATTTATTGGAGCTACAAGAGTTAAAATAAAAAGAATACACAACTAAAAATTTAGAGGTGCAAAATGGATTACAGAATTGAAACAGACACAATGGGCGAAGTAAAAGTTCCTGCAGATAAATATTGGGGAGCACAAACTCAACGTTCAAAAGAAAATTTTAAAATCGGCGGCGAAAGATTTCCGCGAGAAATTATTAGAGCACTGGGAATTCTAAAAAAAGCTGCAGCATTAACTAATAATAAATTGGGAATGTTACCCGATGATAAAAAAGATTTAATTGTACAAGCTGCCGATGAAGTAATAG
>JALSNL010000287.1 GCA_026987055.1 Melioribacteraceae bacterium
TAGAAAAAGCAGGAGAGTACACTTTTAATTTAGGTTCAAATGATGGCAGCAAATTATTCATTGATAATAGAGAGATAATTAATAATGATGGTAATCACGGATATATTGAAAAATCTGCCAAACTAAATTTAACTAAAGGGGAACATTTAATTGAAGTAAAATACTATCAAGCAGGTGGTGGAAAAGAATTAAATTTGTTTTGGGCAGCTCTGAAACACTAAACAGAAGTTTGTATTCTGAAATAAATAAATATTTTATTGTCTTACAACGTTGGAGGGCATGTGTCGGTTAATTTAACAATTGGTAAAAAAGAATATTTCAAAGGAATTAACAAAATTAAATTTGAAGGAAAAGAATCAAATAATCCGCTAGCATTTAAGTTCTATGATGAAAATAAAATTGTTGCAGGCAAAACTATGAAAGAACATTTCAGATTTGCAGTTGCATACTGGCATACATTCTGCGGAACCGGTGCCGATCCTTTTGGCCCCGGAACAAAACAATTCCCTTGGAATGTGAATGGCAATCCGGTAGAAGCAGCAAAAGATAAATTGGATGCTGCTTTTGAATTTATTACAAAACTTGGTGTTCCGTTCTATTGTTTTCATGATAGAGATTTAGCCCCGGAAGGAAAAACTATTTCCGAAAGTGAAAAAATATTAAAAGAAATAACAGCACTTGCTAAAGAGAAGCAAAAAGAATCGGGTGTGCAATTACTTTGGGGTACGGCAAATGTTTTTTCGCATCCGCGTTATATGAATGGAGCAGCTACAAATCCCGATTTTAATGTATTAACACATGCAGCGGCACAAGTTAAATCTGCTTTGGAAGCTACCGTAGAACTTGGCGGTAAAAACTATGTTTTTTGGGGAGGACGTGAAGGTTATTTTTCGTTACTTAATACCGATATGAAAAAAGAACTTGAACATCTTGCTATGTTTTTAACAAAGGCACGGGATTACGGAAGAGAAATTGGTTTTACCGGAACATATTTAATTGAACCAAAACCTATGGAGCCAACCAAACATCAATATGATTTTGATACTGCAACAACAATCGGCTTCTTAAAAAAATACGGACTGGATGAAGACTTCAAAATAAATATTGAAAACAATCATGCAACACTTGCACAGCATACATTTGCCCATGAGGTTCAAACCGCAGTTAATGCAAATCTTTTGGGAAGTTTGGATATAAATCAAGGTGATCCGCATAACGGATGGGATACGGATGAGTTTATGCATAATCTTTATGATGGTATTGAACTTATGATGATACTTTTACAAAATGACGGAATTGGAAACGGAGGAATGAACTTCGATGCAAAAACAAGAAGAAGCTCAACCGATTTGGAAGATATATTTATTGCTCATATTCACTCAATGGATACTTTAGCGCGTTCACTAATTATTGCGGATAATATTCTACAAAATTCAAACTATCTAAAAATGAAAGAAGAAAGATATGCAAGTTTTAAAACCATAAAAGGTAAAGCATTTGAAAATGGTGAAGTTGGACTAAATGAATTAACGGAAATAGCTAAAGAACTTGGCGAACCGGAACAAATTAGTGGTAAACAAGAATTATACGAAAGTTTAATAAATCAATATATAGCATGACTTAACTTCCTATTTTTTGGAATGATATAGCATAAGACGAAAGCGGAAAAAACAAATAATAAAAATTAAACAAATTGAATTCTACAAAAATGAAAAATCTATTTGCCGGAATAGACAGTTCAACACAAAGTACAAAATTAATTATAATTGATTTTGATACTAAAGAAGTAATCTATAATGATAGCGTAATTTATGATACAGATTTATCTAAATACAATACAAAAAACGGCGTAATTCAAAACCTTGGAAAAGGTGTTTCCGAATCAAATCCGGGAATGTGGATTGAAGCATTGGAAATATTATTCACACGGCTAAAAGAATCAACTATTCCCCAACAAAATATAAATGCAATTTCCGTTTCAGGTCAACAACACGGATTAGTTGCACTTGATGCGGAAGGAAATCTAACTAGAAATACAAGCAAGCTATGGAATGATTACAGTACAAAAGAAGAATGTGAAATATTAACCGAAACTGTCGGTGGATTAAAAAATATGATAGATGAAGTTGGTAACAGTCAACTTCCGGGTTACACAGCAGCAAAAATATTTAACTTTGTAAGAAATGAACCGGAAGCTTATCAGCGAACATCAACATTGTTTTTAGTGCACAATTATATAAATTGGTATTTAACCGGAGGTAAAAACGATGGTATAAGAGTAATGGAACCTGGTGATACTTCGGGAA
>JALSNL010000288.1 GCA_026987055.1 Melioribacteraceae bacterium
TTCCGGCACAACATTATTGGCAGCGGAAAAACTTAAAAGGAAATCCGTTGTGGTGGATATTGAACCTATTTATTGCGAAATTACAATAAGAAGATTGGAAAGATTTAGAGCAACCGGTAAATTGGGGTGGCAAAATTCCAATCCTTTTGAAAAAGAAATTTTAGAGGATAAAGAAATACAAGAATACTTAAAAGAAAAATACAAAATCGAAATTCCTAAATAAAAAATCAGAAGACTATGCAAATTATTGACGGTAAAAAAATATCAGCGGAAATTAAGGAAGAACTTAAAACCGAAATAGCCCGAATAATTTCGGAAGGAAAAAATCCTCCGGGTTTGGTAACAATTCTGGTTGGAGATGATCCGGCGTCATCCGTTTATGTTAAAATGAAAAACAAAGCTTGTGCTGCAATTGGAATGTATTCCGAAATAAAAAAACTTGATGCGGAAACTACGGAAGAGGAATTATTGAAAATAATTAACGAATATAATAATAATCCGAAAATTCACGGAATACTTGTACAACTGCCTTTACCAAAACATATTAACGAAGATAAAGTGATTGAATCGATTTTACCCAAGAAAGATGTTGACGGATTTCATCCTTACAATGTTGGAAATTTGGTGATAGGAAAAGAAACATTTAAATCTTGTACACCTTACGGTATTGTGGAATTGTTAAGACGATATAATATTGAAACAAAAGGAAAGCATGTTGTGGTAGTAGGAAGAAGCAATATTGTAGGTAAACCGGTAGCAAATTTAATGCTTCAAAAAGAAGAAGGTGCAAACTCCGTAGTAACGGTTTGTCATTCCGCTGCCCGTGATTTATCTTATTTTACAAAACAAGCGGATATTCTTATAGCGGCAATTGGCAAAGCAAATTTTATAACGGAAGATATGGTAAAAGAAAATGTGGTTGTTATTGATGTGGGAATAAATAGCATTGATGATCCCGCAACTAAAAAAGGATACAGACTTGTTGGAGATGTTGATTTTGAAAATGTTTCTAAAAAAGCATCCTACATAACGCCTGTCCCGGGTGGAGTTGGACCAATGACAATAGCAATGTTACTAAAAAATACTTTGCAAGCATACAATTTACAATAGTATCTTTACAAAAAGAGTTTAAAATAAGTAGGAAGAAAAATGAGTAATTCAATTATTGATAAAGTTGTTAATCAAGTATTAACAGAGAAAGCATTACACGATTTTTATTGTGTGGAAGATACCTGCAAAGGCTGGGAAAGAAATGTGGTGGATCAACCGGTTGCCGTAAAAACAATCATCACCAACGGAGCAGAAAGAATCTCGGCAGGGAAAGGAATTGGTGCGGAACTGAAAGATATTTCGCTGGCAAGAATGATAGACCATACAATGCTTAAACCTGAAGCAACACCAAGCGAAATAACAACCTTGTGTGATGAAGCAAAAACTTATGGCTTTGCTTCCGTTTGCATTAATCCTTCTTACGTTCCGTTGTGCAGTAGTTTGTTAAAAGGTTCGTCTGTGAAAGTATGCACTGTTATCGGTTTCCCGCTTGGTGCAACAACAACAGCAACAAAAAGAGCCGAAGCCGAAGAAGCTTTGAATAACGGTGCCGAAGAAATTGATATGGTAATTCACATCGGTAAATTAAAAGCAGGTGATTATGAATACGTTTTTAATGATATAAACCAAGTTGTGTTAGCCGCCAAAAGAAAAAATGCGGTTACAAAAGTTATTATAGAAACAGCTTTGTTAACAGACGAAGAAAAAGTTAAAGCTTGTTTAATCAGTAAAGAAGCTAAAGCGGATTTTGTTAAAACATCAACCGGATTTAGCAAAGGTGGTGCAACTGCCGGAGATATTGCTTTAATGAGATTTGTAGTTGGAAGTGCGCTCGGCGTAAAAGCTTCAGGCGGAGTAAGAACTGTAGAAGATGCCGAAGAAATGATTAAAAGCGGTGCCAGCAGAATTGGTGCAAGTGCCAGTGTAAAAATTGTAACAGGAAATACTTAGTTATTTAATAAATGAGTGATATTATTTTATTGACAAATATACTTTATTTATATACTTTTAGTATATATAATTGAGGTAAATATGAAGACAATTTCACTAAAATTGGATGAGACAATATTTCAAGAAACTGAAAAATTAATTTCCGAAATTAATAAAGCAAGAAACAGATATATAAACGAAGCTATTGACCATTATAATAAAGTACAAAAAAGAAAATTGCTTGAAGAAAAATTACTAAAGGAATCTGAATTGGTTAAGGAAAATTCCATTAAAATTCTTAAGGAATTTGAAAAAATTGAAGATTAATCAATTTGAAATATGGATAGCGGATTTAAATCCAAGATTTGGAACCGAACCAGGTAAAAAAAGACCTGTTCTGGTTGTCCAAACTGACTTAATCAATAAAATTCATCCTTCTTCGTTAATTTGTCCTATCACAACAAAAGTTATTCCCAAAAGTGATATACTTAGAGTGCATCTAAAAAAGAAAGAAGGAAATGTAAAAAGTAATTGTGATATTATGATAGACCAAATTAGAGCAATCGATAATTCAAGGTTAATTAAAAAGGTAGGAAAAATTCCTGTTAATAAAATTGAAAAAGTAAAAGAAAATATTAAAATTATATTTGATTTATAAACTGAATTATGTAAATGTATTGATAGGAATTTCGAGTAATTTTATATGGTTCTAGATTTAATTGTAATAAAAACAGATGATGGTGTTACGGCTGAAATTCCTTCGATTAAAGGATGCGAAACCTGGGCACATCAAGAAGAAGAAGCAATAAAAAAATCCGTTGATATGCTTAGGTTTTATTTGAATCTAAACGAGGAAACGGAAATAATTATAGATAAATCCAGACGAACAAAAAATAAAACGGTTTATAAATTAGTTTTCGAAAAAGACCTTCCGTGAGAAAATTTAAAACAGAAAAAAGATTGGAAAAAATTAAAAAAGTTGCCGCAGCGCGTCAATTTTCCTTACGTGTTGTTTTGGAAAACATTCACGATCCGCATAATGTTAGTGCAATCTTTAGAACATGCGATGCCGTTGGTGTTCCGCAAGTGGATTTACTTTACACTGTAGAAGAGTTTCCCAAAATAAGCAAGGTGTCTTCGGCTTCATCAAAAAAATGGGTAGAGCGGAAAAGATATAACTCAACTAAAGAATGTATAAAACAACTAAAAGAAGATGGCTTTAAAATTTACGGAACAATTCTTTCTGATAAAGCTGAAGATATTTATAATTTGGATTTTACCGAAAAGATTGCAATTGTTATGGGAAACGAGCATCGCGGAATATCCGAAGAAATTATTGAAGCTTGCGATAAACATATTTACATTCCAATGCGCGGTATGATTCAAAGTCTTAATGTATCCGTTGCAACTGCGGTGGTGCTGTACGAAGCACAAAGACAACGTATGCTAAAAGGAATGTATAATAAAAGTGAATTGAGTAATGATGAACTTGAAAAAATGATAGCTGACTGGTGTAATAAATGATTCAAGAATTTAATAAAATTGAAAAGATAAAAGGTAAATTAAGTTTACCCGGCGATAAATCAATTTCGCACCGTGCAGTAATGTTTTCCGCTTTGGCAAATGGTAGGTCTGAAATTTATAACTGTTTACTATCCGATGATGTGCTTTCTACAATCGATGCATTTAGAAGTTTGGGAATTCGGATTGAAATTGATAACGTAAAAGTAATAGTTAATGGCAAAGGAATAAACGGACTTCAAAAACCTGAACATGAATTATATCTTGGCAATTCCGGAACAACAACAAGATTGCTAGCGGGAATACTTTCCGCACAAAATTTTTCTACTGTTCTTACAGGAGATGAATCGCTTTCAAAGCGTCCGATGAAAAGAATAATTGCTCCGTTACATCTTATGGGAGCCGATATCAGCGGAGAAAATGATTGTTTACCTTTGAAAATAAATCCGGTAAACAGCTTAAAAAATATTGAGTACAAATTACCGGTGGCAAGTGCTCAAGTTAAAAGTTGTATTTTATTAGCCGGTTTGTTTTTAGATGAGAAAACTTGTGTTATAGAAAGCAAAGTTAGTAGAAATCATACTGAAACAATGCTTGGACTGGAAGTAAAAGAAGAAAACGGATTAAGAAAAATTTATTCCTCAAAAAAAAACTTTCCTATTGCAGATAATTATTTTGTCCCTTCCGATATTTCAACTGCTGCATTTTTTATTGTTTTAACGTTGCTTTCAAAAAATTCCGAATTACATTTGGATAGTGTATTACTGAATGAATCAAGAATAGGAATAATCCAAGTATTGCAAAAAATGAATGCCGATATTGAATTTGGGAATGTAGAAATAATGAATGGCGAAAAAAGGGGAGACATTATTGTAAAGAGTTCTCTCTTAAAAAATATCGAAATACCGGCGGAGATAATTCCGAATATTATTGATGAAATACCCATTTTAGCAATTGCCGGTTTATTTGCCGAAGGAAATTTTATTATTAGAAATGCAAAAGAACTTCGTCATAAAGAAAGTGATAGAATTAGTTCGGTTTGTAATAATCTAAAACTTCTTGGGCTTGATATTATTGAGTTTGATGATGGTTTTGAAATTATAAAAAAAGATTTTAAAAAAGTTTTAAAAAAACAAAGTGTGCATTTTGATAGCTATGACGACCACAGAATTGCAATGGCATTTTCGGTATTATCGATGCTATTGGAAAATGGCGGAAAAATAAATAATTTTGATTGCGTGTCTATTTCAAATCCTGATTTTCTTACACAACTAAAAACAATTACTCGCTAGAAAAAGATATTATCCTTTTGTTTAAAGGTTGTACCGGTCTGTAATTATGATGCAACATTTGAGATAATTTTTTTAATTGTGATTTGGACGCTGTTAGTGCCGTACGGAAAACATACCAATTAACAACTTCGGAACATGGTGGAGTTGTTAAAGAGCCGTTATAATGAAAATAGCTTTTATTATGCGGCAATAGTTTAATCAATTCAAATTTTCCAAGTGAACGGAACGAAGTATTTTTATATTTCGGAAATTTATTCAAATATTTAGTTAATAAAGGATTTGGTTTCCCTTCTTTTATCAATAAGGCCAATACTGCATAATCATCATCGGAATTTTTATGCACAAAGTGGATTTCCAAAGGATAATGTTTTCCGCCAATTGTATGTTCGCTTAAAGCATGAAAATGAAATTGCAGCAATTTATAATCTTTGTGATCAACACTAATTGTACTTCCTTTATCTACATTAAATTGAATTGTGTGTCCGTTATTTATGATGTTTGTTTTAGTACGGTAATAATCAAAAATAATCGGGTCAAGGTGTTTATCATGAACAGCTTTACTTATATCAATAGGCGATTGAACAGTGCCGCCACAAGCTGAAAACGAAGTGCATAAATCCGGCCAATGTTCCGGAGCTTCTTCTCCTTTATAACCCCAATGAACATGAGAACAATCTTCGGTTTCTACATTATGCTCGGATTTTTTCTTCTTTTCATGTCCGTTATCATTAGCAAAATTATTTGTTATAAATAGCAGTGATAAAACAAATACAATTATGTTAAAGAGTTTTTTCATTGTAATCCTTTATTCAAAATAAATTGAATTTTTAATAACAGTTTTCTAAATGAATAATCGAATAAAAGACCAAAAATTTAAATAACAGATGAGATTTTTATGATTGAATTTAAAACACACAAGAGAATAATTGTTTTATAAACAAGTAGCCGCCGGCTTTGTGGCGGCGTAAAAAAACTAAATAAATTTTGTTACAATAAATAAAAGAGAAAATGCAACAAGAAATACTATTCCGCTTATGCTTAATATCTTTAACCAAGTTTTAGGTTTAAACTGTTCCGGCATAAATGATGAAGTAACAACCTTATAGTTAATTATTGCAAACACCGGAGCAGCTAAAAAAGAAAGAATTGTAGCAAAATCCAAAAGTGTTTTCAATCCGCTTACAAAAAAACCGATAATAACAATGCTAACAATAGCCATAATAAGACTGCTAATCCAATACCAATTGTTATTTTTAGACGTAACATTTCCGGAAAGAAGTTCAATTAAACCGGCAAGTGTTCGCGGGTAAGCATCAAAAACAGTTAACATGGTGCTCATCATTGTAATGAAGACAATTGTGGAAATAATAATTTCACTCCAATTTCCAATTGTTTTTGTATAAAGAGAAACAAGTTGAGAAGAAAAAACGATTCCGCTATTAGAAAAAGTTTCACCTGTACCGAACATTACAAAAGCACCGAGTCCTACAAAAAACAAAGCCATAATAGTAGTTCCGATGTAACCGATATGAAAATCAATAAGAGCTTCACTTAATTTCGGTTTATAATTGGTTTGTTTGGAACGTTCCAAAGCCCAAAGAGAAGGCCAAACCGACGCTTCGATAGGTGCAGGCATCCAACCCATTAAAGCTAATAAAAAAGCAATACCGGCGGAACTCCATAAATCCGGTTTGGTAACTTCTTTTGTAATGTGTGATGTTATATCGATGTTAAAAGCTATAATTACGGTAATAACTGTTGTTAAGGTTAATGCAACAATCATTACTTTCATTATAGAATCTAAAAATGAATAATGACCTATAAAAAGAATTGCTAACGTAACTATTAAAATTATAACACTAATGTAAGCTGCCGGAAGTGTTGAAGCGAATAGATTTGCTGTTAGTCCTGCAGTTACAATTGTAATTGCAGCTGCATTCACAAGGGCTGTAATTATATTAAGAATTAAAAATAAAATAACTGTCGATTTTCCCAATTTAAAATATCCGTGCAATAAACTTTCTCCGGTAACGGCTGTATATCTATGTCCGAATTCAAAAAAAGGATATTTGAGAATATTGATTAATAGTACAAGAGGAAGAAGTTCCAAACCGTAATTTGCTCCGGCTCTAGTAGATTGAATTAAATGCGAACCGCCGATAGCAGCTCCGGCAAATAATATTCCCGGACCAATTGTTTTTATTAGATTTTTATAATTCATTATTTCAACACTTTTATTATTAAGAAAAAGTTACAACATATTTACTAATCTAAAGTGATTTTCAAATCATTAAAATAATCATTTTTATCAAATATTGGAAATTAACTTAAAGTGGATAATTATTAGTAAGTGGAAATAAAATTTTTAACCGAAAAACTGAAAATTAAAAACATTATAAAAAAATCCGCTATTAAGTAAATAATAGCGGATTTAAAAAATCGTTTATATTACAGCAATCTACTTGAGTAGTATCATTTTTTTTGTGCTTTTGAAATTACCTGAAGTTAAACTATAAAAATAAATTCCTGAAGGCAATTTTGAAGCATCAAAACTAATATTATGTTGTCCTGCAGTTTCCCTTTGTGCAACCAAGGTTATTATTTCGATACCAATTGAATTATAAACAGTAAGCTTAGTATAACCATCTTTTGCTAATGAATATGATAAGGTAGTTGTCGGATTAAAAGGATTAGGATAATTTTGAGCTAAACTATAATTATATTGCAGATTATCATTTTGTTCTGTTCCGGTTATATTTTCAGGTACGCCAAACATAATTTTGGAAAAATGTTTTAAGTAAACATAAAGGTAATCTGATGTAGGAACAATCTCAATGCCTATTTTATCCGGTTCCAAACCTTCCGAAGCAAACCAGGCGATTAGCTCTTCAAACTTCATATTTAATTTTTTTAGTATTTTTTTTACGTTTTCAATTTTTAATTTTAGATATGCTTTTTTACCTTCGTTAAAATAATAGTATGAAAAAGGCTCATGAATACCGGAATTACTACCAATTACTTTGATTGTAAGCATAAAAGCTTCTTTAAGATTTGCATAATCTTGGGCACATTGAATTGGAGTAAGATCAATTTTTAATGTTACATCTTCGGATAAACTACCACCTGGCAAACCAATGCCTGCACCGGCAAAAACATCAATATAATCTTGATATTCTTTATATGCATCAGGCAATTTTACAGAAGGAAATTCAAATTCTTGTCCCTCAAAACCGGCTCCGCTAGCTATTTCGATCTTTGTATTTTCTCCATCACAACTTGATGGGATATAAATTCTATAGCCAATTACATGTTGTGCAGCTATAGAAGATAAAAACAAAAAAGATATAAAAAATGTAAATATGGTTTTTTTCATATTGTTACTCCTAGTAAAAAATAATTTACTTGAAATAATATGTAATAAACCCTTAAATGTCAAGTACTTAAAAATATTTATTTGTTAGCATTTACATTTGTTTGGGAAAAATTCATTATATTTTTTATTAAAAATTTGTTAACAATTTAGAGAATAAAGAAATGGCACAAAAATTTTCATTTGATATTGTTTCGGAAGTTGATTTTCAAGAAATTGATAATGCGCTAAATCAAGCAAAAAAGGAGATTAGTCAACGTTACGATTTAAAAGATGCAAAAACCACTATAGAATTAAATAAAAAGGATAAAAATATTACAATAAATTCAAAAGATGATTATTCATTGAAAGCATCAATTGATATATTGAAATCTAAGTTTATAAAAAGAAAAATTTCGTTAAAAGTATTAAAGGAAAACGAAATTGAACCGGCTTCCGGCGGTAGAGTTAAGCAAGTTATTTCTTTACAAAGCGGAATATCTAAAGAAAATGCTAAAAAAATAACTAAAATGATTAAAGAAATGAAGTTAAAAGTAAATGCTCAAATTATGGATGAACAAATTCGTGTTCAAGGTGCTAAAAAAGATGAATTACAGGCTGTAATGAGTAAAGTTAAACAAGCTGATTTGGATTTTCCGGTACAATTTGTTAATTATAAGTAATTTTGTTAGTAATTTTTCATTCTGATTCATAAATTTGTCTCAAAATATAGATTTGATGACCTGAATCACAGCATTACGTTTTGAATGCAGTTAATTAGTATTAACGATTTAAGAAAACAAACAAAACGGAAATAGAAAATGACAAACTCAATAGCCTTAACATTAGAAAAAGAAAGATTTGGAAACGGAAGAAGAAAAAGAACAAATACTAATAATTCTTCTTTCATAGCAGATGTTAAAAAAATTGCTAATGACAGTTTGTTTTTCTTTGGAATCTTTTTAGTAGCAATAGTTTTGTTACAATATATTCCTGTAACTTCCGGTTTGATAGAAAACTTTAATATTGGTATAAACGAAGTAGTGGTTAGTTTTTTAGGTTTTGTTAACGTTTTTGCAATTCAAGTATTTACTAAAGTATTAAAAAAGAACAATTAAAAATATCAAATAAATATTTTCTCCTTTTGTTAAAATTTAACTCCTTAGAACCTTAAAGCTTCTCAACATTGTTGGGGAGCTTTTTTTTTGATAAAATGTAAATATTATTTTAAAATAGAAATAAATTGAATTTAAAAATAAAAAAGGTTTTGAAGCAAATAAATTCAAAACCTTCTAGAGCTGATGGACGGACTCGAACCGCCGACCGGCTGATTACAAATCAGCTGCTCTACCAACTGAGCTACATCAGCATTTTTTAAGAGACGTAAATTTAATGTTTTTTATATTTCTATGCAATATGTTAAATTGTTTTTTACAAATTTTCTTTAATAAATTTTTCGGATAGAATTTTAATGGTTTCCAAATCAGAAATAAAATATTACTCCGCATTAAAACTAAAAAAATACAGAAAGTTAGAAAAAAAATTTTTGGCGGAAGGTAAAAGACTTATTGACGAAGGCTTAAACAGTAATTTTGAATGTGATAGAATATTTATAACCGAAGCATTTAAGAAAACAGAAAGCAAGTTTATTTCTAAAATATCTAAAAAAAAAATTCCCATCAATAGTATTCCATTATATGATTTATTAAAACTTTGTTCAACTAAAAATCCTCAAGAAATTGTTGCGGTTTTTAATTTAAAATCTAATAACACCAAGTTGATTAATGCTCAACCTGTAATTGCTTTGGAAAATATTTCTGACCCGGGAAACTTGGGAACAATTTTACGTACTTGCGATTGGTTCGGAATTAAAAACGTTCTAATTAGTAAAGGAAGTGCCGAACTTTATAATCCGAAAGTATTGCGGGCAAGTATGGGAGCGGTTTTTAATTTGAATATAATTGATGATGTTATTTTGATTGAAGAACTAAAAAAACTAAAAAATAAAAATTATTTATCCGTGATTGCAGATATGAAAGGAACCAATTATAAAAGAGTTGATTGGTCAAATAAAACCGTAGTTACATTCTGCAATGAAGCAAACGGTCCTTCGGAAGAATTAAAAGAAATTTGTGACATGCAAATTACAATCCCTAAAAAAGGAAAGATTGAATCTCTAAATGTTGCAGCTGCCGCAGCAGTAATAATTTCTGAGTTTAGTAATCTTGTTTTTAACTAATTTGTTTTTCCCTTGATTCAAGTTAGAGCTACTAAAAAAAGTTACAACTTGCCAATTCATATTTGTTTTTCAGATATTCATTTTATTGAATATACATCGAGAAGGATTTATCTATACTAAAACTAAAGTAGTTTGCGGATTTATGAAACACATCAAACTGTCATTCCGGTTTATACGTTTTTTGTATAATACCGGAATCTATTGAACAAACGGATACCAGTATTGCAAAAATCGCCACGCCCAACAAGATGGCGGACAGGCAAACCGGTATGACAATAAAAATCCGAAAGCCAAATAGTGTTTAGTATAATAAGACCATCATAAAAAATAATTTTAACAAGAAGGGAGAAACTTCTTAAAATATAAAAGGATGCTTGGTTAAGAAAAAAAACATTTGTTCGTATAAATATGGATTTGAAATTTTATATAAATGTTTTATCTTAATAAATGATTAAATTAAATTCACCTTTTGCAAAAATCTAAATTGCTTAAAGATTATAATGTTATTTGATTTGAGATTTATTAACAACTTAGTTTTAATTTGAGGAAGAACACAAAAATGTATAAAATATATTTACTTATACTTTTATTGGCTCAAAATGTTTTAGCACAAGATTTTGTTTTTTTTAATGAAAGTGAATTAAATGACTATTATGATTATAGTTGGGGCACTTATGCTTCTCCAAGTTTGTTAACTTTAGTCGGACCCGGAAATAGTAAGATTCCGGTAGATACTACATTAAGTTATTCCGGTTCAAACAGTTTGAAATTGAATTGGACATCTCACACAAACGGAAACTGGGCGGTTGCAATTGCAGAAAAGGGAT
>JALSNL010000289.1 GCA_026987055.1 Melioribacteraceae bacterium
GCATTAGATACAACGGTAACAGCTTCGTTTTGACCAATAACACGTTTATGCAATTCTTCTTCCATACGCAGAAGTTTGCTTTTTTCACTTTCTAACATTCTATTAACAGGAATTCCTGTCCATTTAGCTACAATTTCCGCAACATCTTCGGCATCAACTTCTTCTTTAAGCATTTTATTGTTTTTTTGAATGCTTGCTAATTCGGCTGTTTTAATTTGTAACTCTTTTTCTAATTCCGGAATAGCTCCGTATCTAATTTCGGCAACTTTTGTAAGATCACCTTCGCGTTCGTATTTATCTGCTTGAAGTTTTAAATTTTCTATATCACTTTTCATTTTGCGTATAGTTGTAATTTTTTCTTTTTCCAGCTGCCAATGAGAACGCAATCTGTTTCTTTCTTCTTCCAGATTACTAATTTCTTTAGTAAGCTCTTTTAATCTTAAAGAAGATTTTTCATCTTTTTCCCTTTTGAGTGCTTCCCTTTCAATTTCCAATTGTTGAAGTTTTCTTTCAATTGTATCAAGCTCTTCAGGCATAGAATCAATTTCTATTCTTAACTTGGAAGCAGCCTCGTCAATTAAATCTATGGCTTTATCAGGTAAAAACCGATCTGCAATATATCTACGAGAAAGCTGAACTGCAGCAACAATAGCACCGTCTGTAATTCTTACACCATGATGAACTTCATATTTTTCTTTAAGTCCGCGTAGTATGGAAACAGCATCTTGTTCCGATGGTTCTTGAATAAGAACTTGTTGAAAACGCCTTTCCAAAGCGGCATCTTTTTCAATATATTTTTTATACTCATTTAATGTTGTAGCACCAATAGCATGAAGCTCTCCGCGAGCTAAAGCAGGTTTTAGGATGTTTGCAGCATCCATTGCCCCATCTGTTTTACCGGCGCCAACAAGTTGGTGAATTTCATCTATAAATAAAATTATTTCACCTGCGGAATCAGTTACCTCTTTAATTACGGCTTTTAGTCTTTCTTCAAACTGACCCCGGTATTGTGCCCCGGCAACAAGTGAACCCAAATCCAAAGCAATAATTCTTTTTGTTCTTAAGTTTTCCGGTACGTCACCGGAAATAATTCTGTGTGCAATACCTTCTGCAATAGCAGTTTTACCAACACCCGGTTCACCAATTAAAACAGGGTTGTTTTTAGTTCTACGTGAAAGCACTTGTAAAACTCTTCTTATTTCTTCATCTCTGCCAATTACAGGGTCCAGTTTTCCTTGTTTAGCAAGTTCGTTTAAGTCTCTACCGAATTTTTTTAATGATTGATAAGTATCTTCCGCAGTTTGCGAAGTAACGCGTTGATTTCCTCTGATATCTTTCAAACCGGATAAAATAACATCTTTGGTTATTCCGTTTTCTTTTAAAAGTTGTCCGGTTTTACCGGCATCTGCAGTAAGAGCTAAAAGCAGATGTTCTATAGAAACATATTCATCTTTAAGTTTTTTTGCTTCTTCCGCAGCATTATCAAATAATTTTGCTGTATTATTAGATAGCTGCTGATTACCGATTCCGGCACCTGTAACTTTTGGTAAACTCTCTAAAAGTTCATTTATTTTAATTTTTAATTGATTAATATTTGCACCGGTCTTTTGAATCATTGATTCGGAAACACCGGAAGGCTCTTGAAGCATTGCAGCAAAAATATGTTCCGGTTCTACAACTTGGTTGTTGTAGTTTTGAGCAATTTCTACAGCATTTTGAACAACTTCTTGTGCCTTTACTGTTAATTTGTTTAGATTAAACGACATTTTATACCTCTATATCTTATTATTATTTAAATTCTTATTTATTTACACTAACTAGTGTAATGTTAACTAATTAGCACTTTTACAAGATTAGGGTAAAAAAGTTTCTCCAAATATAAAAAATTAAAATTGGTTTTAGGATTTATTTTAATCTTATAGTTAAAACCCTGCCCAAGAAAAAGATATCCGGATGGTTAACTTTCTCAATTTTTTATTGATGTAGATACCTATTTTGTTGTATGGTAACAGATTTGTAGAACGTTTTGTTTAATCAAAGGTTCGTGGTATAAAACTTTTAACTTATTTAGAACGACAATTAGTCTTGTGATAAAAACTTAGGGAAAAAGAATTAGGAAAATTATTGTTATGGTTTTATATCAAACCTTTTCGCAGTGCAATTGAAATTGCTTCCGATTGGGAGTGCACTTGAAGTTTTTCGTAAATATTTCTTATGTGATATCTAACCGTGTGGATACTAATACAAAGTTCATCAGCAATGTTTTTATAGCCGGTTCCATTAGATAATTTATACAATATTTCTTTTTCTCTTTCAGATAATTTTATTGAATCAATCAAATCTTTTTTTGTGTGGGAATTGCGCATCAAAGCTATAACTTTATTCGCTATATTTGAATTCATTGGAGAGCCGCCGGAATTTGCATCTTTTATTGATTCAACAATTTGTGCGGAAGGAGTGGTTTTTAGTAAGTAACCTGTAGCACCGTACATCAATGCTTCGAATATGCTTTTATCGTCTTCGTGAACCGTTAACATTATTATGTTTGTTTCCGGTAATAATTTTTTGATTTTTTTTACTCCTTCTATTCCTGAAATTCCCGGTAGGTTTATATCCATTAATATTACATCCGGTTTTAAATCATTCAAATCGGTTAAGAGATCTTCACATTTTTCATAAGAATTTAAACAGCTTAATTCCGGTGTACCGTTTATTAATGCCGAAAGTCCCTCGCGGATTGGCTTAATGTCTTCTACTATTGTTACTTTTATCATTCCCTTAGTAAATTTTTA
>JALSNL010000290.1 GCA_026987055.1 Melioribacteraceae bacterium
TGACAGACTCTTTTGCAATGAGAACATATAAAAGATTATTTGACCCTGATTATAAAAATTAAAAACATGAATCTACAATTTTTCTCCCCTTCACTTTTTCTCCCCTTCACTTTTTCTCCCCTTCACTTTCTCTCCCTTTCACCTTTTTCTCCCTTTCTTTTTCTCCCCGCTTCCCTAATAACATACTCTATTTGTCCATTTAAACAGCGTAATTCATCCTTCGCCCATTTGTTAAACTCAATTTAAATCTTTAGAGCTATTGTAAGCCACTATAATTGTAATATTTCTTTTTTTTTCTACAAAATCTACAAAATGAAATTATAGTTCAAGACATATAAAACCCCTAAACAAAAATTACAATTAACCGATAATTATAGCGGGAAGGAATGTTGAAATAATTTTTTATTCAATATTTATGAGAGTGTGCAATGAAAGATAAAAGTAAAACTAAGTTCTTTAACTCGTTAAAATTTAAATTACCTTCTTCTATTATTCTTGGTGCTTTGTTAGTAGTTAGTGCCCTTCTTTATATGTCTTATCAGAAATCTCAGGCGGATATTTCAAAGAATGTACTTAATAACTTTGACCTATTCCATAAAATGTATAATGATGAACTTACAGGGAAAGAAAATGATTTAAAAATGGCTATGACTATTTTGTTAAGTAATAAAAAGATTAAGCAATTATTTGCTGAAGGAAATAGAGAAGAGTTATTAAAAGAGCTGTTGCCATTATATAAAAATAAACTAAAGCCAAATTTTGATATTGCACAATTTCAATTTCACAAACCGCCCGCTATATCTTTTTTAAGACTACATAAACCTCAAAAATATGGAGATGATCTTTCTTCTTTTAGGCAAACCGTTCTAGATGCTAATAGCTTAAAGAGTGTAATTGCCGGTTTGGAAGTTGGAAGAGGAGGACCAGGTTTACGAATTGTTTATCCCATAGAAGAGAATGGAACACATTTAGGGACAGTAGAATTTGGCTCAGGATTTAGCCGCATTCTAAAAGCTATAAGTTCCTCATTAAATATTGATTATGCAGTTGGAATTAATGATAAAGTATTTAACAAAACCAAAAGATTTGCAAAAAAAAATACCGATATTATCAAAGACGGAGTTGTTTTTTATAAATTTTCTAATGATAGTATTAGATCTTATATCAGAGAAAGTAATTTAATTAATAACGTAAAACGCTTTGATATTGGGAACAAACATATTGCCAGTCTTGCTCTTCCACTAAAAGACTATGCCGGTAAAGTTATCGGACAAATTTTGCTGTACAAAGATATTTCAACTTTTATACAAACTGCCTCTGAAGAAAACATGCAAAGAGCCGGGGTAATTTTATTAGTATCACTTCTAATTGCTGCCGGTATTACACTCTTCACTCATAAAAATATTGTAATGCCATTAAGTAGAATAAGCAAAGCAGCAAAAGACTTTGCCGAAGGGAAGAAAAATATTTCTTGCGGTAAACAAAGAAATGATGAAATTGGGTTTCTTAGTAAAACATTTGTTGAAATGATTTCAAAAATAAACTTAATTCTTGAAGAAAATTCCAAGAGAACAAAAGAAGCCGAAGAAGCACGCATAGAAACCATCAAAAATAAAGAGTTTTTAGATAAAGAATATGAATATCTTGAAAGAAGTACTCACGTTCTTTTAGAAGCAATGGATAAATTTTCCGAAGGAGACTTAACCGTTAATGTAAAATCCGAAAGAGATACAGGTGAAATTTATGAATTATTTAATGGTTTTAATAAAACGGTTAACAATATAAAAAATTTAGTCAATCAATTAATGGATGCAATAAATGCAACTGCAAGCGCAAGCGTTCAAATTTCATCAAGTGTAGAAGAATTAGCCGTAGGTTCTCAAGAGCAAAGTACACAAACTAATGATGTTACCAGAGCAGTTGAAGAAATGGCTGAAACTGTAATTGAAACTACAAAAAATGTTACTGTAGCCGCAGATTCTGCCAGAGAAGCAGGTAACACAGCCGAAGAAGGAGGCAAAATTATACAAAATACTATTCAAGGTATTGAAACCATATCTTCCGTTGTAAGTGATGCTGCCGAAGCTGTTGAAATACTTGGAGCTAACAGTGAAAGAATTGGCGAAATAGTAAGTGTAATTGATGAAATTGCCGGTCAAACTAACTTGCTGGCACTGAATGCTTCTATTGAAGCTGCAAGAGCCGGAGAACACGGTCGTGGATTTGCCGTAGTAGCAGATGAAGTTGGCAAACTTGCCGAAAGAACAATAAATGCTACAAAAGAAATTTCCGATACAATCAATGAAATACAATTGGAAACTCAAAAAGCAGTTGAATCAATTAGAAGAGGAAGAGAAGAAGCCGGTAAGGGTAAAGAATTTGCTTCTATTGCAAATGATTCTTTAGTGAATATAATTCAAAAAACCGATTTGGTAGTTGAGCAAATAAACCAAATTGCTACCACCAGTGAAGAACAATCAACTACAGCCGAACAAATAAGTCGTAATATTGAAATAATAAACTCTGTAGCACAAGAATCCACAAACGGTGTTCAACAAATTGCCGGTGCTGCTGCCGACTTAAATAGATTAACTGATAATTTGCAAGAAATTGCTAATAAATTTAAAACTACAGCTAACGAGTTGCAAACTACAAATAGTGTTAGTTTAGAATATTCTTAGAAAAAAATATTGTTATATTCAAACTTAAGCTGTTAAATCAGTAAATTTTTCAAAACCCGACTTTTATTAAAAAAGTTGGGTTTTTTAATTTTTGTATATTTAAGTA
>JALSNL010000291.1 GCA_026987055.1 Melioribacteraceae bacterium
GGAATTTATTTTTTATGACGCTCTCAAAAACAAAGTTTATAAAGGCAGAACCGATAAAAATCTATTACAGAAAATATTTCATATAAATTTGTCTTTTACTGAACTTGTAGATGCTTTTGCCGGTGCTGTAAATTTAACGGATAAACTAAGATTGAAGCCGGATAATTATAAACTAAATGGCGATAATTATATGCTTTCTTATATCGATTCAACATCATCCAAAGAAAGTATTTTCGAAATTAAAATAAAGAATTTGGCAATTAGAAAGTATAAACTATATGCAGGTAAAGGCAAACTTTTATTTGAAGGTGATTATTCTAAATTTAAGATGTTCAACAGAGTGGCAATTCCATATTCAACAATAGTGGAAAATAAAAATAGAAACCAAAAAGTTCATATAGATTACAGAAACATTTCCGTTAATGAAGAATTACCAAGTTTAACTCTCGAAATTCCAACTGATGCAGAAATAGTAGAATGGTAAAATATTTAGTAAAAATAATATTTATTTCTCTTTTTGTTTCAGTGTTTACGCAGGGACAAATAAAAGAAAAAATTTCATCAAAAAATAACGAGTTGGAAAATCTGCGTTTAAAAATAAACTCTTTAGAAAAAGAACTAAGCAAACTTACCGTAAAAGAAAAAAATAATCTTAAAGTCCTAAAAAAAATTGACCGTCAAAAATTATTACTTAGTAAAAGCATAAAAACCCTGGAAAAAGAAGAAAGGATAAAAGAAAAAAAAATAAAAAAGCTTAATTCCAATATTAAAAAGTTTCAAAAACGGGTAGATAAATTACAAAAGCGATATGCCGAATATATTACTTGGTTATACAAACAAGGAGAAACTTCCACACTACAATATCTTATTAATGCCGAATCATTTCATCAAGCATTGTTAAGATATAAGTATTTAGGACACATTCATAAAGCCAATAAAAAATTGGTGGATGAACTTAAAATTCTTAAAAATAAATTACTTAGTGCCATAACAAACCTTAATGAAGAAGTAGAAGAAAAAGAAAAAATTATTGTTACAAAAACAAAAGAAAAGAAAATTTTAGATCATAAAAGAGTAGTAAAGAAAAAAATATTAAAAACACTTAAGAAGAATAAAAAAAGTGTTGTAAATGAAATAAGTGAAAAAAGAAAAGCTGAAATTAAAATTAAAAAAATGATAGCCGATTTAATTGAAAAAGAAAGAGCAAAAGAATTAAAACGCAGAGAAAAAAAATTAAAAGGAGAATTAGAAGATTATGTTCCCAAGTTTAATTATAACAAATTTGAAAACTTTGCAGAACTAAAAGGTAAATTAAGTTGGCCTGTAAGAAAATCTAAAATTGAACGTGGCTTTGGTGAAAATAAAAACAAGAAAACCAAAACAGTTACATTAAACTATGGCGTAGATTTAAAAACAACAAGCAATACGGATGTTTATGCAGTTGCAGAAGGTGTTGTAAGCGCCATTGAATGGATTGCAGGTTATGGAAGTGTAATGATTATAACTCATAGAAATAATTACAGAACGGTTTATGGTCACCTAACCGATATTACTGTTCTTGAAGGAAACAAAGTAAATGCCGGTGATGTAATTGGTAAAGTTAATAGCAGTTTGGAAGGTAATATTTTACATTTTGAAATTTGGAATGAGCGTAATTATAAAAATCCGCAAGAATGGTTAGCTAAAAAATGATTGGATTATCTTGTTTACTATAAAAGAATTTAAAAGAAAGAATAAGGTTTTAATACAGAATTTTTCATCACTTACAATTCTGCAAATATCTCAGTACGTCTTCCCATTAATTACGTTTCCTTATTTGGTTAGGGTACTTGGTCCGGAAGGCTACGGACTGGTTGCTTTTGCAAATGCTTTTGTAAATTATTTTACAGTTCTTACCGATTATGGTTTTAATCTTTCCGCAACAAAAGATATCTCAATTAATAGAGACAATCACAATAAAATAAAGCAAATTTATAGTTCGGTTTTAACCGTACGGTTAATTTTGTTTGTTTTAAGTATTGTTATTATCGTTCCCATTGTTTTTATGTTCTCAAAATTTTCAAAAGATATGGAAATTTATCTTATTGCCTTCCTTACTGTTTTCGGAACAACAATATTTCCTGTATGGTTTTTCCAAGGTATTGAAAAAATGAAATTCATTACAATAATAAGTGTACTTGTTAAACTGCTGTGGGTTATTTTGGTTTTTGTAATTGTTACAACAAAAAATGATATTTTAAATCTTGTTATACTTAATTCCGCTAGTAGCATTTTAATTGGAATAATTAGTTTGGCTGTTATAAAAATAAAATTTAAGGTTAGTTTTTCCTTCCCTGAACTGCAATGTATTAAAAAACAATTTATTGAAGGCTGGCATTACTTTCTTTCAACTGCATCAATTAGTTTATATACAACTTCAACTACTTTTATATTAGGACTTTTTGCAAATGATGCAATTGTAGGTTATTTTTCCGCTGCAGATAAAATTAGAAATGCGGTTCTTAATATTTCAGCTACCGCAAGTAGAACTGTTTTCCCGCATTTATCATTAGAATTCCAAAGATCCTATGATGCTGCAATTTCATTTATTCGTAAATTTTCCATATCCATGGGAAGTATTATGTTAATTGTAAGCATTCTATTATTCTTATTGGCTAAACAAATTGTTTTATTGGTATTGGGTCCGGATTATACAAACTCTATAATATTACTTAGAATTATGTCCTTTTTACCAATTATTATATTCTTAAGTAATGTTGCCG
>JALSNL010000292.1 GCA_026987055.1 Melioribacteraceae bacterium
GTATTACAATTCATCTTTCATCGGCTTTTACCCTGCGGAAAATCCACAGATCGTTTGTTTAATATTGGTTGATTCCCCGGAGATAGGAAGATATGGCGGACAAGTAGCTGCTCCTATTTTCAAAAATGTAGCTAAAAAAATTCTTGATATAGATTTTAACATAAAGCGGAACAAACATAAAATTGAGAGGCATAAAATACTTGATACGTTTATGGCAAATGTTGAGAAAGAAAACGAAACCAAGGGCGATGTTTCTTTGCTGAATTATGCTACGGAAAGTAAAACAAGCAAGAAGAAAAAAATACTAAAAAACATAATGCCGAACTTAAAAAGAAAAACATTAAGAGAAGCAATATCAATACTAAGTGAATTGAATGTAAAATATAAAATTGATGGACACGGAAGGGTTGTAAGTCAAAGTATAAAAAAGGGTACACCTTTAACCAAAGGTATGACGTGCATAATTAAATGTTCATCCAAAACAAAATTAAGTTTAAAATAATGTTATTAAGTCAACTTATAAATACTCTTCAAACCATTCAAGTAATTGGATATACCGATGACTTTGAATTTGACAATATTACAATCGATTCCAGACAAGTTAAAAAAGGAACTCTTTTTATTGCTATCAAAGGATATAAAACAGACGGTCATCTGTTTATTCAACAAGCAATAAGTAATGGTGCTTCTGTAGTTGTATTAGAAGATGATTCAAAAATTTCGGAACAAATTTTTATAAAAAATAATGTAGTAAAAATTTTAGTGGAAAATTCCCGTATAGCTTTGGCGAAACTTGCAGACACATTATATGGTTCTCCGTCTAAGAAATTAAATCTTATTGGAATAACGGGAACAAAAGGAAAAACCACTACAACATATTTTCTTAAAAGCATTTTTGAAAATGCAAACATTAAAAGTGGTTTAATCGGTACAAACAAAAATATGATTGGGCAAAAAGAAATTAAAACAAAGATGACAACTCCGGAAGCTCATATTATAAATTCGTTATTGAATGAAATGGTAAAAGAAAATTGCAAGCAATGTGTTATGGAAGTTTCATCACATTCTTTGGAATTGCACAGAGTAGATTTCTTGGATTTTAATGTAGGCGTTTTTACAAATATAACATCGGATCATCTTGATTTTCATAACAACTTTGAAAATTATCTTGCAGCAAAGAAAATATTTTTTGACCAACTAAAACCTGAAGCTAAAATTATTTATAACAAAGATGATGAAAATTACACTAAACTTTTAAAAGATTCAAAAGCTGAAAAAATTTCCTATGCATTACATTCGGATGCGGATATAAAAATAGATAATGTTAGCTACAGTTTGGAAGGAACAAATTTTACAATAAAATATTTAGGAAAAGAGCACAATGTTGCAACTAAACTTATAGGTGAATTTAATGCTTATAATGCAACTGCGGCATTTGCAGCTTCTATTTATTCAGGACTTACTGTTTCTCAAGCAATTGCAGGAATTACGGCAACACCACAAGTCCCGGGTAGATTTGAAGTTATAAACAACAATAATAAAAAGGTTATTGTTGATTATTCTCATACAGCCGATAGCTTGAAGCAAGCATTATCAGCAATTAAGCATATTGTTCAAGATGAACGTCCTGTTTATACGGTTTTCGGTTGCGGCGGAGATCGTGATAAAACCAAAAGACCGGTTATGGGAAGCATTGCCGAAGCTCTTAGTGATTATGTTTATGTTACTTCGGATAACCCTAGAACCGAAGATCCTTTTGAAATATTAAATGATATTCAAAAAGGATTAAAAAAGGATAATCATAAAATTATTGAAGATAGAGAAGAAGCAATAAAACAAGCAATTGAAAAAGCTGAGGATAATGCGGTTATTTTAATTGCAGGTAAAGGACACGAAACATATCAGGAAATTAACGGCGTAAGAAACTATTTCTCAGATAAAGAAGTAGCACTAAAATATTTATAAACTATGCGAATTACTTTAGAAGACATATTTAATTTATCAACGGCTGTAATTTATTACCCCGATTTGTACAAGTCGGTAACTTCCGTATCTATTGATACAAGAACAATTAAGAAGAACTCTTTGTTTGTTGCAATAAAAGGTAAAAATTTTGACGGACATAATTACGTTAAAGATGCAATAAAAAAAGGAGCAACGGCAATTGTTGTAAGCAATAGAAAATTAAATCTTCTAAAGAATGTTACTGTTCCAATTATAAGTGTAAGAAATACAAAAATTGCTTATGGGGAATTGGCAAGTATCTGGCGAAGCAAATTTAAAACTAAAGTTATTTCAATAACAGGTAGTAACGGTAAAACTTCAACAAAAGAAATATCAAAGCAATTGTTAAAAGAAAAATATAAAGTGCATTCCACATACTCCAATAATAACAATGAAATTGGAGTTCCATTAACAATTTTAACAACACCAAAAAATTGTGAAGTTCTCATTCTTGAACACGGTTCAAATCATTTTGGTGAAATTGAATATACGGCAAAAATAGCAAAACCGGATTATGCATTAATTACAAATATAGGCAATTCGCATATAGAATTTCTTAAAGATAAAAACGGTGTATTAAAAGAAAAAACAGCTTTATTCAATAATGTACATGAAAACGGCAAAGTATTAATAAATAACGATGACGATTTATTAAAAAAAATAAAAACGAATTACAAAAAGAAAACAACTTTTGGTTTTAAAGGAAAAGTTGAGGTAAGGGGAAAAACACTTGGTGTTACAAAAGATTCAAAACAAAA
>JALSNL010000293.1 GCA_026987055.1 Melioribacteraceae bacterium
ATTTATAAATTATAAAAAAATTGAACAATGGGGAAAGTATAAATAATATGCTTTCCCCTTTTTTATAATAATCTAATCCCTTCATAAACTAAGTAACCCGTAATTCCTAATAGAAACAAACCTAAAATTTTTATCAATCCGTTCAGCCACTGAATTTTTAACTTTTCTTTATACTTTATTAAGAAATGCGTTAAAATATAAAACCAGATATAACTGCCTAATCCAACAGTTGCAGCATAGGTTAAACTCAAAATTATCGGGGAAAGTGTTTTTTCAGATTCCGGATTTTGTTTTTTTAGTTTGAACTCTTTATTAAGTTCATCTAATTTTTCAAACTTCTCTCCGGTAATTTCTTCTATAGATTTAACATTTTTGTGCATCATTATATCCAAACCGCCTGTATTCAATCCTATAGAAGATGCAAATGAAAGCAGCAAAAAAGATGAGGTAAACCAGCCTAAAAATAATGAAGGATTAGTAAAATTTAAGAACAGTCCGGTTCTAAAACCGCCGGTATTTTTTAGTTTACTTTTAACAACTTTTTCTTTTTGAATATCGTCTATGGTAAGTTTTGTTTTAATTATTTTAATTGCCACTACTAAAAGAAACATTGATCCAATTATTAGAATATATGGAATTAAACTTTGATAATATCCGAAAAAAGATGTTAATCCGAATACAGCTATAAAAACATAAAAGAACTCAACTATAGCACCGCCTAAGGCAGTTCTTAAACAAAACCGCATTCTACCCTTTAGAGCATTGGAAGTAATTAAAATGCTAATTGGTCCGGCTATTGGAACTGAAAAAAAGAAACCGGCAAATAAGCCTAATAAGAATATTACAATAAAACTTTCTGTCATCTATTTAATAAATAAAAATGATACAAATTAATCATTTTTATATCCATGTTTTTCTTTTAAATAATTGTATGTTGCTAATTGTGATTGTAGTGGTTTTGGGTTTTTATTTTTTTTATAATGATTTTTATCATATCTATCAATAATCCGTGCTTTCACATTATCTTTTAACTGAATATTAATAATATCCAAGATCTCTTGCTTAACTTTTTCGTTGTAAACCGGTGTTATAACTTCAATACGTCTGCTTAAATTTCTTTTCATCCAGTCCGCTGAACCAATAAATACTTTTGGGAAACCTCCATTATAAAAATACATTGCTCTGGAATGCTCTAAAAAGCGATCAACTATGCTGATAGCATTTATATTTTCGCTTTGCCCTTTTATGTTGGGCACCAGACAGCAAATTCCTCTAATAATTAAGTCTATTTTAACACCCGCATTACTTGCTTCGTAAAGTTTGGAAATCATTTTTCTATCTTCCAGACTATTTAACTTAAGAATAATTTTTGCCTTCTTACCATTTTTTGCAGCTTCAATTTCATTATCAATAAGTTTAACAAATATTTTTCTCATATTAAATTGTGCTACTAACAAGTGTTTAAATTTGGGATTTTGAATTATCCCCTCTAGAACGTCAAAAACCATTTTAACTTCTCTGGTTAAACGGGTATCTGATGTAAAAAGTCCGAAATCAGAGTAAAGTTGAGCGGTCTTTTCATTAAAATTACCTGTACCCAAATAACAATAACTTTTTTCTTGTTTACCTTCTTTTCTAATAACCAAAGCTAATTTGGAATGAACTTTTAGTCCCGGGAAACTATATAAAACATTTATTCCCTGCTGCTTCATTTCTTCTGCCCAAAGTATATTGGATTCTTCATCAAACCTGGCTTTTAATTCAACAAATACAACAACCTTTTTTTTGTTATTTACCGCCCGTATTAAATAAGCAATTATTTGAGAATGTTTAGCTACCCTATACTGTGTAAGATAAATTGAAGTTACATTCGGGTCTGTAGCCGCAATACGAAAAAAATCCAAAACATAATCAAATGTTTGATAAGGAAAATTAAGTATAAAATCTTGTTTATTTATAGCTTCAAAAAGATTGTTAAATTTATCAAGACTTTTATATCGCAAAGGTGTTAACGGTTCGTTTAACAAATCATCTCTATTTGGATTTGGGAATGAGAAGAAATCGTGAAAATTATGATATTTTGCTCCGGGAGCCAAATCCGTATTAGGTATTTGAAAAGTTTCTTTTAACATTTTTAAAAAACTTTTCGGCATATTTTCATCATATAAAAATCTAGAGGGAGAACCAATACTTCTTTTTGTTAAACTTTTTCTAATTTTTTCTAAAAGGTTTCCGCTAAATTCATCTTCTATATACAGTTCTGCATCTCTGGTTAGTTTAATTGAGTAAGAAGATACAATATCGTAACCAAGAAATATTTTATCCAAATGCAAACGAATAATATCATCTAAAAAGATATAATATTTCCTTTTATCTTTGCTGGGCAAACTAATAAATCTTGGCAAATGATTACTAGGAATTTCTACAATTGCATATTTATATTGAACACGTCCTGTATTTTTAGAACCTTTCGGTTTTAATTTTACAGCAAGATAAGGACGTCTGTTTCTTAAAAAAGGAATTATTTTTTTCTTAACTAATAAAATTGGTTGGACTTGTGGAATTACACTTTCTTCAAAAAAAGATTTAATAAATTCTTTTTGGTAATCTGTAGTTTGTTTTTCATCAATTAAACAAATATTATTTTCTCTAAGTTCATGAATAATTTTATTATTAAAAATTTCACTGAACTCATTTTGGTGCTCGTTAACAATTTTCAGTACCTTTTTTAAGATTATTGCAGGGTCATAATCCA
>JALSNL010000294.1 GCA_026987055.1 Melioribacteraceae bacterium
TAACTTCGTAAACCGGAATAACATTATAATTTTCAGCTAATTGTTTAAAATCTTCTTTTTTCATTTTTCCTCAATAACAAAAAATTTCCTCGTTAAACAAAAAACCCTTCGCAGTGAATACTTTGAAGGGTTTTAAAATTTATAAAATATGTAATTCACCGGTTAATTAACAATAGATACACTCCACCACCATTGCCAATTGGTTTTTGAATTACGATATGTTGTATTTCTTTTTTTCATTTAGGTTACAAGATTATCTAAAATGCTAACAAATGTCAAATTATTTTTAACTTAATTCCTAATACTTTTCCGGCACAAATGTTTGGTCTGTTATTGGCGGACGAATATAACCTTTGTTTTTTTGTCGTGGAGGCAGTTTAATTGGCGAAGGGGTTAAATCTTCGTAAGGAATTAAACTTAACAAATGGCTCATACAATTTAATCTTGCTTTCTTTTTATTATCTGCATTTACAACATACCAAGGAGCTTGTTTAATATCGGTATAAGCAAACATTTCGTCTTTAGCTTTGGAATATTCTACCCAATGAGATCGTGATTTTAAATCCATAGGACTAAGCTTCCAACGTTTTGTCCTATCATGAATTCTTGCTTGAAATCGTTTTTCTTGTTCTTCATCGCTAACGGAAAAATAATACTTAATTAATTTTATGCCTGAACGTACCAACATTCTTTCAAATTCGGGACAAGAACGAAGAAACTCTTTGTGTTCTTCATCAGTACAAAATCCCATTACTTTTTCAACACCTGCACGATTATACCAACTTCTATCAAATAAAACCATTTCGCCGGCAGCAGGTAAGTGATAAACATATCTTTGAAAATACCATTGAGTTTTTTCGCGTTCCGTTGGCGTGCCTAAAGCAACAACCTTGCAAATTCTCGGATTTAAACTTTGTGTAATTCTTTTAATTACACCACCTTTTCCTGCAGCATCTCTACCTTCAAAAATAACTACTACTTTTAATTTTTTTTCTTTAATCCATTCTTGTAGTTTTACTAGCTCTACCTGCAGATTTCTTAATTCTTTTTCGTAGAATTTTTTTGAAATATGGTTTGAAGATTTTTTCTTTAATGTTTGGGTGCTCTTTTTTTTCTTAGCTTTTTTCATAAAGATTTGAGATTATGATTAAATGAAACACTAATTTACAAGATATTTTAGTATAATAAAATATAATTTTTATATATTGCCTATCGTTTATAACAAATTGAAATAAAGCAAAAATGAAACTATTTACCTATTTAATTTTTATTATTCTTATTAGTTCTTGTTCAAACACAGAAAAGATAAAGGACAATAAAATAGAAAATTTACCTGAAGCAGCATCACTGGAAAAAAGCAAACAGAGAAAAAAAGATAGTCTGGAAAATTTGAAAAAAGAAATAATTTTTTTAAAAGAGAAAAGGGACAGTATAATATCTGCGAACAAAGAGAATTTAGAAAAAAATAAAATTATAAAAAAAAGCGATTAAGTTACCTTAATCGCTTTTAAATATTAGATATGTAATTAACCAAGATAAACTTTAAGTTTTTTACTTCTTGATGCATGACGTAATTTTCTTAAGGCTTGTTCCTTAATTTGTCTTACTCTTTCTCTGGTAAGATTTAAAATTTCACCAATCTCTTCTAAAGTAGCAGTATATTCCGTACTAAAACCAAAATACAATTTTATAACAGTTGCTTCTTTTTCCGATAGAGTTGATAAAACTCTTTCAATCTCATTTCTAAGTGATTCACTCATTAAGCTGTTATCAGGTGTAGGTTGCCCATCGTTAGGCATAACATCTAATAGACTGCTTTTGCTGTCTTCACTTTGAGAAAAAGGAGCATCAACCGAAACTTGACGCCCTGAATGTCTTAATGTATAAGCTACATCATCAACATTCATGTCAAGAACTTCTGCAATTTCTTCAACGCTAGGCTTTCTTTCCAGTTCTTGTTCTAATTTACTAGCTGCTTTAGAAATTTTAGAAAGTTCACCTACTCTATTTAATGGTAAACGAACCATTCTGGATTGATCTGCAATTGCTTGCATAATCGATTGGCGAATCCACCACACAGCATAGGAAATAAACTTAAACCCTCTGGTTTCATCAAATTTCTTAGCTGCTTTTATTAAACCGAGATTACCTTCATTGATTAAATCACTTAAAGGTAAGCCTTGGTGTTGGTATTGTTTGGCCACGCTAACAACAAATCTTAAGTTCGCTTTTGTAAGTTTATCTAAAGCCCATTTATTTCCTTCACGTATTTTTACTGCAAGTTCGATCTCTTCCTCCGGAGTAATAAGATCCACTTTGCCAATTTCTTGGAAATATTTGTCTAAAGACTGACTTTCGCGATTCGTTATTTGTTTGGTTATTTTCAAGCTGGGCACCCCCATAATATTATTGAATGTCTAAATTATTGAACAACCTTCTCGAACTTACATATATACATTTTTTTTACGAAAAAGTCAATACAAATCTGTTTTAATTTTGTTGTCATTAAACAGATATTATTTAAAAGTGTTCCAAATGAATAAAATTATTTTTTAATAATTTTATTTTAAATCACAACATTTTATTCCAGATACACAGTATCGAATAATTATTGAAGTAATTAAATTATATTCTGATTTATTCAAATTTATGTACAAAAAAGGATGGATTATTTCTAATAATAAAATAAGGAGGTAAACAAAAATGTCATTCGATTTTTAACATTTTTCTAACAAGAGGTGTTAGCCCACTA
>JALSNL010000295.1 GCA_026987055.1 Melioribacteraceae bacterium
TACAATCTTTTTTCCATATCACTCGTTGAACCGGTATAAACATAGCCTTCTTCACTTTGGATTATATAAACTGTAAATTTTCCCATTACCAAATTCTTCACTTTGGATTATATAAACTGTAAATTTTCCCATTACCAAATTCTTCTCTTTAAAATACAAAAGCCGGATTTTTTCGTCCGGCTCTTTTTTACTTGCTTTGTAGCGGGGGCTGGACTTGAACCAACAACCTTCGGGTTATGAGCCCGACGAGCTACCAATTGCTCCACCCCGCGATATAATATCTATATATAAAGAACAAACCTTTTTCAAATAGGATTTGAAATGTACACCCATTTATTTTAAAAAGCAAGTACTTTTAATATTGTTCTTTAATCAGTAATTTATCATATAAGATATTCCACAATTTTTATTTTACAGTTTATGCTTAAAACATTAGAAATAAAAGACTACGCACTTATAGAAAATATAACAGTTGAATTTCAAAAGGGACTTAATATAATTACCGGAGAAACAGGCGCCGGTAAATCAATATTAATAGGAGCTTTGGGGTTACTGCTTGGTGATCGTGCATCTTCCGAAATTGTTAGAAAAGGTGCTAAAAAATCTATTGTGGAAGGTATTTTTGAAATAGGACAAAACAAAAAAGTAACAAATTTTTTAGATAAAATTGATATTGAACAAGATGATGAGCTAATTGTAAGAAGAGAAATTACACTTAAAGGTTCTAACAGATGTTTCCTAAATGATACGCCGGTTCAACTTTCCGTAATAAAAAGAATCGGGAACTTATTAATAGATCTTCACGGGCAACACGATCATCAATCTCTTTTAAAAACCGAAACCCACATAGAATTACTTGATGAATTTTGCGATATAAATAATAACTTAAATGAATATTTAAAAGAAAAAAAAGTATTATCCGGAATTATTTCCGAAATACATAGATTAAAATCCAATGAACAAAAAATTAAAGAGAAATCCGATTTATATTCATTTCAACTAAAAGAAATAGATGCCGTTGCTCCTGTAGAAAATGAAGATGCCATATTGGAAAAAGAACTTAACATTCTGGAAAATTCGGAAAAACTCTTTTCACTCTCATCGCAAATTTATACCGATATTTACGAAAGTGAAACCCCTGTTCACGATTTACTTTTCCGGATTGAAAATAATTTAATTGAGCTTAGTAAAATAGACGATTCAACAAAAGAGAAATTAGATGAAATAAATTCAGCTTTGGAATCCGTAAAAGATGTTGGTGATTTTATGCGTAACTATAAAGATAAAATAGAAATGGACCCAAAACGAATTGATGAAGTTAGAGAAAGAGTTGGTGCAATTTATTTGCTTAAAAAGAAATACGGAGGAAGCTTAAAAAAAGTTCTTGAGTTTAGAAAAAAAATTGAAGAAGAATTAAATATTGCTGAAAATTTTACCGATAAAATTGAAGAACTTAATAAAAAAGCTAATAACAGTAGAAAAAAGTTAAAAGAACTTGCGCTTAAATTAAGTAGAATAAGAAAACAAAAAGCCGTGAATGTTGCTAAAGAAATTGTAAATACATTAAATTATTTGGGAATAAGCAATTCTTCTTTTACAATAAATTTTAAAACCGAAAAGAACATTTCCGACTCTGATTATTATGTGGAAATTGATAATAAAAAAATATTATTAAACAATAGAGGTATTGATATTGTTGAGTTTTATATTTCCACTAATTTAGGCGAAGATGAAAAACCACTTGCCAAAATAGCTTCGGGTGGAGAAATTTCTCGTGTAATGCTTGCCATTAAAAGCGTTATGGCAAAAACAGAAAAACTTCCACTTTTAATATTCGATGAAATCGATACGGGCGTTAGCGGTAGAATTGCACAAAAAGTCGGCAAAGTTTTAAAAGAGCTTTCTAATTCTCATCAAATTATTTCTATAACTCATCTTCCTCAAATAGCAGCTTTTGCCGATCATCACTATTCGGTTTACAAAAAAACCATTAATAACAGAGTTAAAAGTACTATCCAAAAACTATCCGAAAACAGTAAAGTAACCGAAGTAGCAAAACTTTTAAGCGGAGAAAAAATATCTAAAGCAAACATTGAAGCCGCTCAAGAGTTAATTGACTCAATAAAGAAATAATTTGGTTATTGAATATTACCGGGCAAAGACTTGAATTAAAATTCTTATTTTCGATTATTAGAATTGAATACTTAATATTTATAAAATAATAGTTGTAAAAACAAAATCATTCATTAATTTATTCATTGATTCTTCTTATAATTATTTTATACTCTAATGTATATATTACAATCTGAAAGATTCAATTAAAATTTTCATAATCATAAATTTGGAGAGAGCATGAAAAAACTAGTTGTATTTATTATATTTATAATTTTTTCAATGCGAACCAGCGCACAGATTGAAGATAGATTTCAATCGTTGCTTGAAACTGACCTAAAAGAATTTGCAAAACCACTGGCAACATCAATCGGTGTTGGGTTTAATTCCGGTACGTATCATAATGCTCACGTACCAAAAATATTTGGTTTCTCGGTTGGTGTTAGAGGAATGCTTATGCTTATTCCTTCTAATCAACTTACATTTACACCCAAAGGATTACCGGAAAACTACACTGCCGATAAAGAAACGGCTACAATATTCGGAGGCAAAGGAACTGCTTATGCCGGACCTGCCGGCTATATAACTTATCCTGCCGGAATAGATAAAAATTATTTGCC
>JALSNL010000296.1 GCA_026987055.1 Melioribacteraceae bacterium
ATAAAAACCGGAATTATTCATGCAGCAAATAGCGGAGCAATTTTAGATATGCCGGAAACTTATTTTGATATGGTACGTCCGGGAATTTCTCTTTACGGTTATTATCCTTCTTTGGAAACTACAGAGTCAATTAAATTAAAACCCGTAATGTCTATCCATTCAAAAATTTCTACTGTAATGCAAATAAAAAAAGGTGAAACTATTGGTTATGGCAGAATATTTACAGCAAAAAAAAATATGCAAAGCGGAACAATTCCAATAGGTTATGCAGACGGTTTATTAAGAGGATTAAGTAATAAAATTAAAGTAATAATAGGGAATTCATACTACACTCAAGTCGGAAGAATTTCGATGGATAGAATTAGTGTGGATGTTAGCAAAGGAAATGTAAAAGAAAACAGAAAAGTAATTTTGTTAGGTAAAAAAGGGAAGTTGGAAATTACGGCTTGGGATTGGTCAAAAATTCTAAATACAATTCCGTATGAAATAACATGTTCTATAAGTAAAAGAGTTCCCCGTAAATATATTGGAAATTCTTAAAATTCTAAATTCAGTTTTGGTATTAGCATAAAGAAATACAAATTCCGAATTAATTGAAAAAATTATCTAAAGATTTTATAATTAATTTGCATAATGTTTATTTTTATCATAAATTAATATAAAATTATAATAATCCAAATTTTACACCATAATTACAAATTACCTAAAGGAGAATTTTATGGCTGAAGAAGAAAAACTTGGTGCTACAATTGCTGAATTTAAAGGAAATCCGGTAATATCTTTACCAGTTTCCGGTAGTATGAGATATCCTTTTACTTTCGGTTTAAACAAAGCAAAAGCAATTATAGAATATTTGGATGATATTAAAAAGTTTATTGCAGAACAAGAAGCTCAAAAGGAAAAAGAAAAAGAAAGCGAATAATCTTTTATTCAATATCAATTATCTCAATCTCAAAAATCAAATTTTTTCCGGCTAAAGGATGGTTTGCATCTAATAAAACGGCATCGTCTGTAATTTCTTTAATAGTTACGGTAATGGGAATTCCTTCTTGGTTAGGTATTTGAAGTTGTTTGCCAATTTTTAAGGTAATATCCGCCGGTATTGTTTCACGTTTGATTGAAACTACCAACTCTTTTTGAAAAGAGCCGTAAGCTTTATCGGAAGGAATATGTATCTTTTTTTTCTGTGATTTTTCCATTCCAATCAAAGCTTCATCAAGTCCTTTTATAACTTCTCCATTTCCTACTGTTAATGTTAAAGGGTCGCTGCCAAAAGAGGAATCGAATTCTTCGCCATCTTCAAATGTTCCTTTATAATGAATTTTTACTTTGTCGCCAAGTTTAATATGTGTACTCACTTTTCCCCCTCAAGAATTTAAGTAACAAAAATTAAAATTAAGAAAAAAAACACTTAATCGCATTAACGCCGAATATGTTTTGGTAAATCTTATAATTAATTTTAGTTTTTAACTTTTAAGATGTTTTAACATAAACTTAAATCGAATAAAAAATAAAATAGCAGCGATTGATAAACCAACCAATAACCCAATCCAAACACCCACTACTTCCAAATGGAAATAAAAACCCAATAATAAACCGACCGGTATTCCGATTATCCAATAAGCTATAAAAGTTATAAACATTGGAATTTTAGCATCTGTTAAACCTCTTAATATTCCAATGCCAACCGCTTGCGCACCATCGGAAAGTTGAAACAATGCAGCAACAATTAATAAACTTGAGGCAACACTTATTACAGCCGGATCATTTATATAAAGTGTGGGTAAGTAATTATTTAATGTAATAAAGATTATTCCTGTAATACTCATAAAAGCCAAGCCTAATAAAAGAGCTGAAAATCCTGCTGATTTAACTGCCGGAATATTTTTTTCACCATAGTAATTCCCAATCCGGATTGTTGAAGCTGCAGATATACCAAGAACAACCATATATGAAATAGAAGCCAAGTTAATTGCAATTTGATGAGCTGCTAATTCAATACTTCCAAACCATCCTATAATAATTGCGGCAATGGCAAAAGCACCAACTTCCATAGAGTACATTAGTCCGGTTGGCAAACCAAGATTAAATAATTTTTTTATAATATGGAAATCAATTTTCTTAAATCGTAAAGTCGGGTCATACTGTTTAAATTTAGATGATTTAATTGTAAACAACATCATACTAAGTCCCATAAAAATCCTGGTTGCTAATGTTGCGTATCCGGCACCATCTAAACCTAAAGCAGGCATCCCAAAATTTCCGTATATAAAAATCCAATTCCCAACTACATTAATAATGTTTGCAAGTATTGCAATATACATTGGCGGTTTGGTGTAAGAAAGACCTTCATTAAATTGCCGGTATGTTTGGAATAGCATAAAAGGAATTATTGAAATACTTAGAATCTCTAAATAGGAATTTGTTAAAATAGCAACTTCAGGTTGTTGATGTAAATAAAAAACCAATTGAGCTGCAATGTACGTAATAACAGTAAGTAAAATACTGAATACTGTATTTATAAGTAACGCTTGCCTAACAATTACGCCGCATTTCTCATAGTCATTTTCACCTTTGGCAATTGCAACTAAAGCGGTAATTGCCATACTTAATCCAATTCCTATTACAAGGATAAGAAAAAATAAACCATTGGCTAAAGAAGCCGCGGCTAAAGGCTCTGCACCAAGTTTGCCCACCATAAAACTATCAACAACACCC
>JALSNL010000297.1 GCA_026987055.1 Melioribacteraceae bacterium
AAGCATACTCCGGATAAGCAGGATTTTGCGAACCGAATATAATACGTAACAAAAAATAATTTTCAAACGAATCGAAAATTGCAGCAACAAATTGTAACCAACCTAAAAAAATTCCGACTTTAACAAGTAAATTGTTTTTAACCTTTTCGTAAAATTTGGTTATTATAAATATTGTAAAAGCAAAAAGGAAGGAATATGAGATAAGAAAAAGATAATCGGCAACAAGACTTTGTATTGCATTTAATCTGGCTTTATGATTCCACGATTCAAGTATTTTTTGTGAATGTAAAAAGTTTCCGGCCAATTCAAAAGAAACAATTCCGCCTGGTGCTGTTGTAGTTTTTAACGGTATGTCTAAAACAGAAATTAAAATAAATAATAAAAGGGTAGAGAAAAGCAAAATCCAAAGAAATATCTTAATTGATTTGGAAGATATAACAGAAGCCGGATTTAATTTTTTAATTTCAAACATTTTAGTTTTATGGTAATTAAAATACTTTTAAAACCTATGTAAAAAATAAAAATATAACAACACTACTAAAAATAATTTGAATTACAAATATTAAACTCCCAATTACCAAGGCGGTTTTACCATCTTTTAAAATACTACCGAAAGTAATTTTTAATCCGATTCCTGCCATAGCTATAATTAAAGCATAGTGACTTGCTTTACCAATTATCTTTATAACTTCCGGTGGTAACAATTTAAATGTTGGTACTAACGTAAATAAAACAAAACCAATTACAAAAAGCGGAACACTTGCTTTCTTGGTTGCTGTGTTAGATTTGTTTCTTCCGGAAAAAGCAAAAATAAGAATAAAGATTACCGGAGTAAGTAAAAGTATGCGTGTCATCTTTACAATTGTTGCAGTCTGACCGGCTGTATTACTAATAGAGAAACCTGAAGCAACAACTTGTCCGACTGCTTGTAAAGTATTACCAATTAACAAACCCGAGTTAATATTATTAAGTTTTAGTATAAAAGTAGCCACAAATGGAAGGATAAAAATTCCAAGAGTCCCGAGAAAATTTACAATTGCAACGGAAAGTCCTACATCTTCCTCTTTAGATCCAATAATTTGTTCTGTTGCGGCAATTGCCGAACTTCCGCAAATTCCGTTTCCTATTCCTAAAAGCAGAGCAAACTTTTTATTAAACTTAAATATTTTGCCAAGCAATAATGATGATAAAATTGTAACGCTCATCGCAACAATTATTACAGCTATTGATTTAACACCTAGTTCTTTTAGAATTAAAAAATTTAGGTTTACTCCCATTAGTGCAATTGCAAAGGCAAGGATATGTTTTTCGCTAAATGTAATTCCTTTTGCAAAATGTTTACCGGGTTTTACTAAGTTTCCAATTAAAATTCCTATTATAATTGCAATTGCAACCGAACCAATTGGAATATAAGTAGAAAGAAATAAAGCTACCACACCGATTGCAACGCATAAAATTATTCCGTAAAAGTAGTGTGTGAAATTTTTCATATTTATTTTGTTTTTAATATACTTGAAGAAAATTTGGTTAATAAATGAAATTGAGAATTAAATGAGATGATATATCTAAAAATAACAAAAATATTATTAATTGTATTGCCGTAAATCAAAAATTACAGTAAAAGTAAAAAGTGTTTATTATTATTGTTTAATAAAAGAATAAACAGTGGTATTAGGAAAAAGTTTATTATTAAATAAGTTTGTGGGTTGATTTTTTAACTCAGCTTTTTATTCTTCTACTAAATTATAATGATTTTGAAAATAGTTTTTGGGTACAGTAATCTTGTCAAAGATTACAAAAAAAAGCTAACAATTTTAATTTTTTTGTCTTCAGATTCTTACTGGAAAATCAATTTCCCATTAAAACGATAAAAAAAAATCTGCTTAGTAATTAAACCAAGCAGATTTATAGGTTAAATAATATTTAAAAAATTATATTTTAATTTATCTATTTGTTCTGGTCCAACCATATCTGGAAAAATGATGAAGTTCTGCACCAACTATTTTTAATACACCTTTCTTTTTCCTAACAACTAATTTTTGACAATTTACTACTTCAAGTTCTCCATTTTCTCCCATGTAACAAAATTCTACTGCTTTCTTGTTTATTTTACTTAAATCCAAT
This sequence comes from Melioribacteraceae bacterium, assembly GCA_026987055.1. Classification (GTDB taxonomy): domain Bacteria; phylum Bacteroidota; class Ignavibacteria; order Ignavibacteriales; family Melioribacteraceae; genus JALSNL01. The sequence goes on from JALSNL010000297.1 coordinate 2,125, forward strand.
CCGGAAAATTTCATATCCAGAATTAAAGGTTTCTTAAAAGTGGTTGGAGAAGGATAAAAATGAGCCGTGTAGTTTTCCGGATCAAATTCTATACTAAATTGTTTAAATCCGAAATAAGCATCTTTGGGAATAGTTAATTTACCTTCAGCATGGAAACCGTTAGGTCCGTCATAATTAAATTCTACATCTCCGCCTGTATAACCTAATACGATATTATACTTACTTAGAACATTTCCCAGTTTCTCGATACCATCAGAAAGTTTTTGACTATCTTTAAGATCGGTAAAACTAAATTTGTTTAAAGATAATTCTGAATTGTTTTCAGTTTGTGGTTCTAACAAAGAGCTTTCATCTTGACAACCGGCAAAGAAAATACTTGCAAGTAGTAATAAGGTTAATAACTTTTTCATTTTTTCTCCCATTCGATTTGATAATTTTTGATTTCCTGAAATTACTTTCGGTACTTTAAATTTTAAGTTTAGTGAGCTGGATCACAGATAAGCAAAGAGTTTTTATAGAACAATTTTTCATACTACATTTCTGTTTTATTATCTTTTAGAATTGTT
>JALSNL010000298.1 GCA_026987055.1 Melioribacteraceae bacterium
TATCTTTGGCAATAAATTTAAATTCCCAATCACCTGTACTAACTGAATTTGGAAAAGATAAATTGGTAGTATAAATTCCGTCTCCCGCAATATCATCACTATGATTAAATGCACCGTCATCATACAAAGGAAATTCCGAAATTCCCTGGCTGTTCTTTATTATTTTTCCGGAAGGATCTTTGAGAATATAGTAAACCAAATCGATATCATTCAATCCATTGGAATCACTAACAACAATGGAAAAAGCAAACTTGTCTTCACGATTAACATTATCAATCATATTCAGATTGCTAATTACCGGAGCTACATTTTCCGCTTTGCTTTGATATGCAAATATTTTAGTACCTACCTTCTTGATATTTTCCGGTTTTATTCTAAAGTTATCTTCTATATAATAACTGATTTCAAATTTGCCGCTTAATAAATTATCGTCTAAAGTTACTTTTCCCGTAAAAATATTATCGTTGGCATTAACATCTCCGCTCACGGATTTTTTACCGTCATTCAGCATTTTGTTTAACGTTGTAATTTCCGTTGAACCGTCCGCACTGGAAATATCAAACCAAATATTCTTTATGTTTTGCTTATTTTTAATTGAGATTGAAGTTACCAATTGCGCACCGGCATCGGAATATGTAACAATATCGGGAGCAGTAATTTTTTTTACCACATAATCTTCCGTTTGAATATCAATAACTTCAGTAGGAATTTTTTCACAACTTATAAATAAAAGCAATGCCGATAATAAAAACGGTAATGTAATTGATTTAAACATTTTACTTAAATATTATTTGATTAAAAACGATGTGCCTTCCCGACTTAACCAATGTGAGTTTAAAAGGAGAACACATAAAAATTCTTTACATAAAAATAAACATATTTTATTTTGCAAAATTAAAATGGTAACAAATTTTTATATGCATTTCCTTTTTTAATTTGAATTATGCAATTTAGATAAGTCAAGTTTAAGTATCAAGTACATTTTTTTATACCCAAAAAGAAAAGATCTAATGAATTGTTTCATTAAATATTTGTTTTCATTTCAATAAGATTTAACGGTAATATTAATTGTTGTTTCTCTTCCTTTATCATCAACACAAGTAATTTTATTTTTTCCGGTTTCAGGTTTATAGAAAATCTTTTTACCGGGTTTGCAATTTTTAAAATGTTTATCGTTAATAAACCAATAGAGTTTCGTAACCGTTGCTTCCGTAACCGCTTGTAATAAAATTTCCTGATCGGAATTTTCTTCAATCAAATACTCATAGTTTTCGGAAGGTGATATAATTTTAGGACCTTTATTATTAAACTTTGCTTCACATTCCGGATTGTGCTTAGGTGGTTTTTTATAGTCTATATTATTTTTTTTATACCACAATACAAGTTCGGGATTGTACATCGGATACCAAACTTTTTTATAATTTTCTTTCGGTAAACATTCGGTACAATATGTTATTGTTTCATCGTTATTAACGTACAATTGTTTATAAAGGTTACAAGGTTTATTAGGAGAAATATCTTCTATAAAATAATCCCAAACAGTGTCTTTACAAGTTGCAACAGGCAACATTCCCGTTTTACCGCACACTTCCCTTTTATAAACATTAAAAGGTTGCTTAAACCATTTATTATTAGAATTGTAATCAATTGAATTAAACAAATCAAAAAGTAGCGGCACCGCCATTTCCGCACCGGATAAGTGTGGCGAACCTTTACCGTTAAAGTTTCCCATCCAAACACCAATTGTATAATTAGGATTAAAACCAACAGCCCAAGCATCACGCTTACCGTAAGATGTTCCCGTTTTCCAAGCAATGCGAGGCAACTTGCTACTATTAAGCAATGTGTTCGGGAAATCAGGTCTTTCATTATTGGATAGAATTTCCGCTATTAAATATGCTGCCGCTTCTTTATAGATATAGGTTCCTTTCTCTTTTTTATTTTTCAATAAAAAGTTAAGATTAAATAGTTTACCTTTGTTGGCAAAAATTGTATAAGCAGAAGTTAGTTGTTGAAGTGTAACACCACATCCGCCTAGAATTGTTGAAAGTCCCAATTGTTTACGTCTTTTTTTTATATCGGTAAAATTTTCTTTTTCCAAAATATTCAGAAACTTACTCAAACCCATTTCACGTAACAAACGCACAGCAGGAATATTCAAAGAGTTAATTAAAGCAAATTCCACAGTAACATCACCATTAAATTTATTATCGTAGTTTTCCGGGAAGTATCCGCTGAAATCGGTTGGGATGTCGAGTAATTTCATCTTTGACGTTAATGTTCCTTTATCAAATGCAAGGGCGTATAAAAACGGTTTTAACGTTGAACCGGGCGAACGCATTGCAATAATTCCGTTTACTTGTCCCGAACTTTGAGAATCATAAAAATCGGCAGAGCCGCAATATGCAGCTACATTCATCGTTTTATTATCAATTACAATTACCGCTCCGTTAGAAACATCTTTTCCTTTAACACGCTGAATATAATTGCTTAATAATTTTTCGGATATTTTTTGTAATCTTAAATTAAGTGTGGTTTTTAATATTTCATCATTATATTTTTTTGCTACATAATTACAAAAATGCGGTGCTAATTTCGGAAGTGAAAATCTTTTGACTTGTATGGTTTCTTCAAGAGCATCATTCAGAATTGTATCGGTAAAAATTTTTCTTTTT
>JALSNL010000299.1 GCA_026987055.1 Melioribacteraceae bacterium
ATCTCTTAAAATAAGTTCCGAAGGATTGGGCGGAGTTTCACCCGAAAGAATGATATCTACATTAGAATTTTTTGTCGGGATAATGATATCTTCCAATTCGGCTTCACCGGCGAGGTAATGAGAGATCCCTTTGTTTTTGTGTTTAGCTTCTTTAAAATATTCTTTAAACTTGGGTTTTCTTAAATCGAATTCCAACAAAACGGTTTTTTTGTTTCCTAAACCCAAGGTAATTCCAAGATTTGAAGTTACAAAAGTTTTTCCTTCACCTGAAATTGTAGAAGTAATGATTATACTTTGGGATTTTTCTTTTTGAGGAAACAGAAACCGCAAAGATGAACGCAAGCTTCTAAATGATTCGGCAGCTATGCCGCGAGGCTCGTAAACTACCGGCAACTTATTTTTGCCTTCATAATGATAAATTTCACCGAGAATAGGCGTTTGAGTAATTTCTTCTATTTCGGAAACATCATGTATTTTATTGTCCAAGAAAAATAAAAGAGAAATTATTAATGTAGGCAATAATAAACCTGCTGCCAAAGCAATCAAATAATTTATTTTCCTATTGGGAGCCACAGGCGGTTGACCGGTATCTTTGGCTTCGTCGATAATTTTGAGGTCGGAAACATTGGATGCTTTTACAATGCTAGCTTCATTCCTTTTTTGTAATAAAGTATTGTAAACTTCTTCTTTTAAATCGTGTTTTCTTTTGAGTGTAAGTAGGGTTTGTTTTTCTTCGGGCAATTTGTTGATATCTTTTTCGATTCTATAAATATTTTTTTCTACCAATTTCAATTCACTATCGATATTTTGTAAAGCGGATTTAACGGTTTCCATCAACGATTTTCTCAAAGCTTCTATTTCCAAATCCAACTTTTGAATCGGCAAAGAATTTTCTTGAAAATTTACTAAACTTTTCTTTCTCATAATTGCCAATTGCGTTATTTTGGTAACTTTTCCGACAACCGTCGGGTCATCTATTCCTACTACGGTAGGTGCCGGCAAATCTTCATAGTTACTATGATTTTCCAGATAATTCAAAAGCTGTTGGTAATAGAATTTTTTCTGAATAAGATTGTTTTTTTGTAAGTCTAATGCCGATATTTTTTCATACAATTTGTTTGTAGGGTCATCCAAGTTTAGAACTGTTTTGTTTTTTACAAATTCTTTTAAACTTTGAGCCGATGTATTGAGGTCGGTTTGAATACCTTTTAAAATTGAATCTATAAACTTAATGGTGTTTACGGCAAATTTGTTTTTGTCGTTTAGTATTTGTTTTTGTAATAAGGTAGTGGTCGTGTTTAGATAATCAACAATTTTCTTTTTATTGGTTCCTCTCAATGAAAGGATTAATATCGAAGAATTTTTGTTTTTGGGTTTTACTTTGAGATTTTCTTTATAATAATTAACCGTTTGATAAAAATCATTTAACTTTATATTGTAAATAACATCGGTTGATATTTTTTCGGGATGTTTCAAAATAAATTTTCCCGATAAGAAAGGTAAATCTATTTTTTGTCCGAAAATATATTCTTTTGAAAATTTTTTGTAATCAATGCTCTTTTTTTTATGGTTTTGGTAATTATACAATTCCAATTTCTTTCGGTCGGAAGTTACGGAAAGTGTAAAATTTTCATCATCTTTGATTTGAATGGTTATCGGTGTATTAATCAATTGAAAACGATTGTTGTCCGGAATAAATTCAAAAGGAGAATCCGTATAAATATCAATTAAATTATATTTTCCTTTTTTATAATAATTAATGTAAGATTTCAGTTGCTTTACAACCTTCTCGTTGTGTGTTCTGGATTGTAAAGTTGTAATAAACAAATCCACTTTATCGCTTACGCCTCCCCAATTGAAAACCAAACTCATATTGGAAGTAAACCAAGGATTGGTTTCATCTTTGACCGTAACATAATTTTTCAGTTCGTAAATATTTTGTTTTCTTACATTAATATAATGTGCAACAAAAAATGCAATAATCAAAGTTACCAAATACCACTTCCAATTTTTAATAATCTTGGCTAAAAGAACTTTGAAATCTATACCGGATTGGTCTTCAAATGAAAATTGATTTTCCATACGCAAATTTATTTATTTAGATTGGAGAGTAAAATAATAGTAGTTATAAGAGACAAAGCGGTTATGGTAGTTGAGATGGTTTGAGATAAAGTGGTTCCGGTTCCCAATGTTTTTTGCCTTAACGGTTTTACATAGATCAAATCATTTGGACGTAAGTAAAAATATGGTGAATTGATAATATCCGATTGTGTTAAGTCCATTTCTTCTTTGATTTTTTTACCGTTTTCATCACGAATAAGCACCACATGGCGTAAATCTCCGGTAAGCGTAACATCTCCGGCACTGGCAATAGCATCCAAAATATTCGGTTGTGTCTTATACAAAACAGCCGATTGCGGATTTTTTACTTCGCCCAAAATGGTATAGGGAACTCCTCCAAGTTTTACTACAACAAACACATCTTGAAGGCTGGCAAATTGAGTTTGCAATAATCTTTTTTTGATTAAATTCTTAATTTCTTCAAAAGTTTTGCCTTCTACCTTAATTTTTGATAATAAGGGTAATTCTATTGCTCCGTTTTCATCCACCGTATAACCTTTAAAATATAAATTGTTTTGGCTGACTTGTCCATTTTGAATCAAGGTGCCGG
>JALSNL010000300.1 GCA_026987055.1 Melioribacteraceae bacterium
TTCTTCTTTTAAACTTAATAAATTCATAATCATATATTGAACTTGTTCTTTTGACGCAGCTCCATTACCTACAACTGCCTTTTTTACTTCTCTTGGCGAATACTCGGCTACAATAATATTATTGTTAGCTGCTGCTAACATTGCAACACCTCTAACATATCCGATTTTCATTGCAGATTGAACATTTTTACCATAAAAAGCAGTTTCAATACAGAAAATATCCGGTTTATTAGCTTTAATTATTTTATTAAGCTCCGAATAAATATATTTAAGTTTTCCGGATAATTCATCTTTGGGTGAAGGTTTTATTATACCGGAGTTTTTATATGTAACTTCATTTTTGTGGGATTTGATAATTCCGAAACCTGTTAAAATTGTACCGGGATCAACGCCTAATATTATCATCTTAATTTTAAATTATTCAACATCTGTAAATTCAGCATTAGAATAAACATTTTGTACATCATCATTATCTTCAAGAGAATCTATCATTTTAATAAGTTTTTCTGTTGTTTCACCATTAACTTCAACAGTATTTTTTGCAATCCATTGTAAAGAAGCATTTTCTATTTCCAAACCACCTTCAATTAAAGCTTTTCTTACATTCTCAAAATCTTCAATAGCAGAAGTGATTTCAAAGTAATCATCTTCACTTAGAATATCTTCGGCACCGGCATCCAGTACCAATTCCATTATATCGTCTTCTGTTTTACCTTGTACGGGTAAAGTAATAACACCTTTTCTATCGAACATCCAAGCAACCGATCCGTTTTCTCCAAGACTTCCGCCATACTTACTAAATGAATGTCTCACTTCCGCAACAGTTCTATTTTTATTGTCCGTAACACATTCAACCAAAACGGCAACACCGCCCGGTCCGTAACCTTCATAAGTTAATTCTAAATAATTTGCTCCTTCAACTTCTCCGGTTGCTTTTTTAATTGCACGTTCAATATTATCCATCGGCATATTTGCAGATTTAGCATTATCTACAGCTAAACGTAATCTTGGATTGCCGTCAATATCTCCGCCACCTTGCCTGGCAGCCACTGTAATTTCTTTTATAAGTTTAGTAAATATTTTTCCACGTTTAGCATCCTGAGCTGCTTTTTTTCTTTTTATGGTTGACCACTTTGAGTGACCTGACATATTAACTCTCCTTAATGAATTTAATTACTTGAAATTGGTTTTACTTTATAATCTTTTACTCTAATTTGCGGATAAGTTCTTCCATCCCGCACAATTTTTTCAATTGTAAACACAATATCTACCAAATCTTTATCTTTTTCAACATCATAAACAAATTTTCCCAAATTAAATCCTATTGCATCAAAAACTTTATCATCGCCATTTTGAGAAAAAGTAGCCACAAAATGATTGGTACCGACAATTCTTGGAGTAGAAACAATTCTCACATCTTCGGCAACAAAAACCGGTCTCATATTTCCCGGTCCGAACGGAGCAAATTGTTCTAAAATTCTTACAAACTTTGGTGTTATTTCACATAATGAAATTTTTGTATCAACTTTTATTTCCGGAATAATTTCATTTTCTTTCATGCTTTCTTTTAATACTTTGTTAAAGCATTCACGGAACTTATCAATTTTATTTATTTCAATTTCCAAACCGGCTGCTGCTTTATGACCTCCAAACTGTATAACATGTTCTTTGCATTGTTCTATTGCTTGGTAAATATTAAAACCGGGAATACTTCTTGCAGAGCCTTTAGCAACTCCATCAATTGTTGTTAACATTATAGACGGTTTATGAAATTTTTCTACCATTCTTGATGCAACTATTCCCACAACTCCAGGATGCCAAGAATCATTATGCAATACAAGACCTAAGTTTTCATCAAAATTATTATCTTCTTTTGCCAATTCCAGAGCATGAGAAAATGTTACCTCATCAATTTTGCGTCTTTCCAGATTTTCCGATTCTAATATTTTAGCTTTTTGTTTAGCATCTTCTTCATTATCGCTAACAAAAAGTTCAACCGCTCTAATTGCTTCGCCCAATCTGCCAACAGCATTAATTCTTGGAGCAATTGTAAAAACTATTTGTCCGGCAGATAAATTTCCATGCTGCATTCTGGAAATTTTTATTAGTTCTTTTATTCCCGGCCTGGGATTTTCATTAATTGCTTCTATTCCTTTTCTAACAAGAATTCTATTTTCATCTGTTAAGGAAACAATATCAGCAGCAGCAGCAATGGCAACTAGATCCAGATACTTAAAAACCATTTCTTTTTTTCCAAATCTATCGGAAATTGCTCTGGCAAGTTTAAAAGCAACACCGGCTCCCGATAAATATTTAAACGGATAATTACAACCGGGTTTAATCGGGTCCAAAATTGCATAAGCATTGGGTAAAGTATCTTTTGGTTGATGGTGATCACAAATAATTGTTTCTATACCCATTGTTTTAGCATAATCAATTTCATCAACTGCCGTGATACCACAATCAACGGAAATAATTAAATCCGCATCTTGATTTTTTGCGTTGTCAATACCTTCAAAAGAAAGTCCGTATCCGTCTGTTAATCTGTTTGGTATAAAAACAAAAACATTTGCACCTAATTCTTTAAGAAACATATACATAAGTGCAGAAGAACATGTC
>JALSNL010000301.1 GCA_026987055.1 Melioribacteraceae bacterium
CTCCGGCAATAGGTTCAAATGTCCAAGGATTAAGAGATTCTATTAAAGATGAAAAAACCGGTTTTCTTGTTCCACTTAATGATGAAAAAAAACTTGCCGAAAAAATTGAAATGTTAATATCGGATAAAGTAAAACTGCAAATGATTTCGGAAAATGCTTACGAATGGTCGAAAAAATTTTCTTGGGAAAATACCGCAAATCATTTTTTAGAAAAAATCAAGGAGCTTTATCCCGAGATAAAAAACTAAATTTTTATCTGATAAGATTAAATATTATTTATATCTTTTAAACTTAGTAAAAAATAAAATATGTAATTATGAGTTATAGAGATCAAAAAAAATATTTTGAACAATTAAAGCGTTACGAACGGAAATTTTCTTCCGAAGAAAAAAAAGATTATACAATGATGCTTAAAAGACATAAAGATGACGAAGATTTGGATTCGGTTTCGTTTGCTAAGTTGAAAAAGTTATATGAAAAATATTATGTAAATAGAGTAAGAAAAGAATTTATAGATCCATTTAAAAATTAAAATTATTATACAGAGGAATTAATGAATAAAGATACAATTCGCAAAGTGATTGGTTTTTTAGTTTTTGCAATTACATTAGTAACATATTTTTTAACGGTGCAGCCTTCGGTTTCTTTTTGGGATTGCGGAGAGTTTATTGCATCGTCCAATTTGCTGCAAGTACCGCATCCGCCGGGAACTCCGTTATTCTTACTTGTCGGAAGATTTCTTGCTATGATACCGTTTGCCGATAATATCGGTTTCAGAGTAAATACAATTTCGGTTGTAACAAGTGCTTTTACAATTTTGTTTTTGTATTTGGTTGCCGTTAGGTTAATAGACAACTTTAAAAAATCAAAAGAGAATGAAAGTCTTTTGGAATCTGTTTTTACTTATTTGGCTGCTGCAATTGGTGCTTTATCTTTAGCGTTTAGCGATACATTTTGGTTTAACGCAATGGAAGCGGAAGTTTATGCTTCGGCTACATTTTTTATTGCAATAGTTACATGGTTAATGATGGTTTGGCACGATAATGCCGATCATTCGGATAATGAAAAATATTTACTTATGATTGCTTATCTTGTAGGACTTTCAACCGGTGTGCATCTAATGTCGGTTCTTGCTCTTGTATCTATCGTAATGGTGATTTATCAACGCAAATACTTAACTAACGAAGAAGATTATAAAAAAACAGCTTATATATTTTTAGGTCATGTTGCTGTTATATTGGTAATTGCAGCTGCACTGTGGGCTTCTACTTCAAACGTTCCGCCTTCGTTAAAAGAATACAAAGCATTCGATTCAAAATTTTTAATGATAGCAATTTTTGCCAGTGTTGTTGTAATGGGTGTCTTTTATAAAAAAATCTTTAAACGTAACTCAATTTATATTCCAATGATGGTTGGAGGTGTTGTACTATTTTCGGTTTATCCGGGCATTGTTAAAATGTTACCGAATATAGTTGCAAAAATTGCCGGCAATAATGACGGCATGGCTTTGGTTATTTTAATAGCTATTTTCGTTGTGTTGGGATACTTAATTTATTGGTCGCAAAAAGAGAACAAACAAACTACCCATTTAATTTTTAAAAGTCTGCTGTTTGCTTTAATAGGTTTTTCATCTTACGCAATGATTATAATAAGATCTAACCAAGATACACCTATCAATTTAAATAGTCCCAAAACATTTCCGACATTTGTTAAATATATGAATAGAGAGCAATACGGAGATCAGCCGATATTTAAAAGACGTTTTACACACGAACCGCACCAACAAGGAGTTTATACAAACTATTCCAGCGATTTGGATTTTTTCTGGCGTTATCAAATGGATCACATGTTTAACAGATATTTACTATGGAATTATGTCGGAAGAGTTTCAACGGTTCAAGATGCGGGAGTTAATTGGAGAATATTGTTTGGCATTCCGTTTTTCTTAGGAATATTCGGCTTGTACTATCATTTCAAAAGAGATTGGAAAATGGCATCGGTATTTTTAGTTATGTTTATTTTCCTCGGCTACTTAACGGCGTTTTATCAAAATCAGCAACAGCCGCAACCGCGTGAACGTGATTATTTTTATGTCGGAGCGTTTTTTGTTTTTTCAATTTGGATTGCTCTTGGTGTTCGGGGAATTTTGGATTTGGTAAAAGAAGCGATGAAAGAAAAACAAGGATTGCTTAAACCAATCTATACCGGCATAATTATTTTTATGATGATTCTTGTTCCGGTTAATATGATGAAAGCAAATTACTTTACACACGATAGATCAAGAAATTTTGTTCCTTGGGATTATTCATATAATATTTTACAAAGTGCCGCACCAAATTCAATAATATTTACAAACGGTGATAATGATACTTTCCCTCTTTGGTATTTACAAGATGTTGAAGGTGTTAGGCAAGATGTTAGAATTGCAAATTTAAGTTTGTTAAATACTCCTTGGTATATTTTGCAACTTAAGAATACAACACCACACGGAACAAAGAAAATAAAAATGAGTTTTTCCGATGCACAAATTAACCGTATGGGACCAATTCAATGGAAAACAAAAAAAATTGAAATTCCAATTTCAAAAGAAACCTATGCAAAATATGGAATTACCGAT
>JALSNL010000302.1 GCA_026987055.1 Melioribacteraceae bacterium
GGAAATTGTTGATATCGCTACTGCTATTTTTTAATTGCCACATTGGTGCCCAACGGATATAAGCAATTCCTCTTTTAAGAGCATTTATTGTTTTTAGTCTTATTTGAGCAGCGGCAATAATTTTATTATTATTCTTGATAATAAAATGCTCGGAATTTTCACCCCCGATAGAATATTTTGTAAAAGCATTTGTTTGATATATGGATGCATCATCGAAAAGATTTAAAATTTTATTCCATTCTTCGGTGTTTAATTTTTTTATTTCATAAGTAATATTATTATTCATAGTTAAATTTTGTAAGTGAAATTTATTTTAAGATTTTTCTTTTTAATTCAAAAATTTTAGCAAGTCCGCTATAAGCTCCGTGAACTTTTAACCAAAACTCCGGATACCAATCATTTCCGTTAGCCCAAACTCTTCCGGTAATTTTTTCATTTTCACTTTGCAATGCTAACTTCGGTTCAATGGTAAAAACTCGTTTATAACCGGCAGCAAAACTTTTTTGTACAATAAAATTATTGTATTCTCCATTAGGGAAAGCAATAGTTTCAACTTTACGTCCGCTTAGCTTTTCCAATTTACTTTTTGATTCTTCCAATTCGTAAACCAAATCGTCTTCAAGATGTGAAGTAAGCATATTATGTGAAACCGAATGAGAGCCAATGGTAATAAGGTTTTGCGGTAAACTATTCATTTGTTTAACAGTCATTATTTTTTCATTCATATCAGGATGTTCGCCTTCAAAATTCCATTCCGGTTTCTTTCCAAAATAATCGGAAATAAAAAAAATTGTAAACGGAAATTGATTTTCTTCCAAAACCGGTACTGCATTTTTTATTAAATTTTCAAATCCGTCATCAAAAGTAATTATTGAATAAAGTTTGTTGGATTCTAATTTACCGGAATAATCGGAAGGAATTACATTAGATTTTTTCTTAAGCAATTTCATTTGTTTTGCAAAATTGTTTTTTTCATTATCAAATATAGAGTGATAATAAAATGCAACACAAATAGGACTAAGTTTTAAACCAAAAAGACGTGCAAAAAATCTTTTGATTTTTAACCAAATAAAATATAATGCACTAAATATAAGTTTGATTATTCTAGTCATAATTTTACTTAACAACCAATCCTTTCATTCTTTCCATTTGTTCTTTGCGGATAAAGTGTATAAATTCTTTTGACACTTTTCTTTTGTTTCCGCTAATTATTGCCCAAATGTAACCGGCAAATAATAAAAATCCACTTATAACATAAGGTTTATCAATTATTCTGTGAAATGATTTAAAAATTTGAAAGAATGGATGGTAGCCCATTGAGTGAGCTAAAATTCCTTCTTTAAATTTTGCTTCATAAACACTCCAACCGCCGGTTCCGGTAACTCTGTGATGTTCTAACATCAAGTGATTAAAAGATTTTACTTTCCAACCGTTCATTCTTGCCGTAACTTCCGTAATAACATCTTCACCACCGTTTTTTAATGGTGTAAACTTTCCAATTTGTTGAAAGCAGGCTTTTCTGAAAAGTTGAATACCGCCTCTAACACTCATTGAGCTTTTTATTACTCTGAATTTTTTGCCGTCGATAATGTCATAAAATTCACCGCCTGCCAAACCGAGTTTAGGATCTTTTTCAAATTCTTGTAGAATCATTTCATAGTAGTTCGGTTCAAATGTAATATCGGCATCTAAAATTCCAATAAAATCATAATCAACATTAACCTTTGAAATAGCAAGATTAACTGCATAAACTTTAGATGCAAAATTTCTATCATCGGTTTTTTTATTTCTTATTAAAGTAATAAAATCATATTTGTTAACGTAACTTTGAACTATTTCATCAGTGCTGTCGGTAGAATCATCGCTGACAATAATCCACAAAACGGGTTTAATAGTTTGGGCTATTACGCATTTTATTGTATTTTCAATTAATGCTTCTTCATTTCTTGCTGCGGTTATTAACACATATCGTTTATTATTATTAACCATTTTGTAAAATTTCCTTTGTAGAAAAATGTTTTTCATTTGTGGTATTTGCTTCCGCAATATTCATTTTTAATAAGTACAACTTTCCGGCAACAATCCAGGCTAACCAAAAGAATATATCCGAGGCACTTAAATATCCGGTAATAGCAGATTCAACAATATTTGATATTAAAATTGGAATCATTGTAGTAATAGCGTAAAGTTTGAAAAGAGAATATTCAGATATAAACGCAGTAAACAATGGTATTAGAATAAGAATTAACCATAGGAACAATCCAATACCGCCACCGCCTACAAATATAGATAAATATCCGTTATGTAATGGTTGCTGAGCATTTACGTTTAAAAATGTTCCTTCAAGATCGTATTTGTTTTGATTAGCAAAAATTTTACTTTCCACAGCATAGCCGTATCCAAGTATAGGTTTTTCTTTTGCAAGAATAATTGCTCCGTCCCAAATTTCGCCTCTTTCACTTAAGTCTGTTATTTTGCTTCCTTCATCTCTGGAAAAATTAGATATGGAAGTTTGTGTAATAATAAATAGTGCAATTGCTGCAAAAACAGTCATGAAGATTAATTTAAGCCAGCTCTTTTGTAATAAAAACCACAAGAAAAATCCAACCATAGAT
>JALSNL010000303.1 GCA_026987055.1 Melioribacteraceae bacterium
AGATGTTGTATGCAACGTTTTGGCAGAAGGTATTGTATATTGGATTGTTGTTGTAGGATTAAACGGATTCGGATAATTCTGCAATAACAAAAACTTATCCGGCTTTTCTGTTTTCGATTTTACACTTACTAATTTATCTTCCAACAAATCCCATAATTCATTGCGTGCTCCATCATAACCTAAAGCCCACATTCCTATTCCTTTAAGATTTTTACTGATAGCCAAATCATATTTCAAACTTAAAGAAGAATCATTATCCACCCAAACTTGATGTTGAGTAAAACCGCTTAAATATTCATACCAAGAAGTATTGTATTTTGAAGACCATAAAGTACCGTTACTTTCAAAGCCGGGTGCAGCGTTTCTAAATCTAACAGCTCCTTGATATTCTAAAACAGTTGCATTTTCTTCTTTCCCTGATGTTGTCCAATGAGGTCCAAAATACGGAACGCCCAGAATAAGTTTTTCCGGAGTACGTTCGGTAACATTTTTATATTGTACTAAAACCGTATTTGTAATATTATAACTTCCGCCTGTTAAAGGAGCCGTTGGACCGGAAACAGAACTCCAACTTCCAAAAAAATCATATCCCATAATAAAAAGATAATCGCAGCTGTTTGCCAAACCTTCCAAATTCCAGCCGCCCCAATTTACAGCAGGAGCTGCATAAGAAACTTCCAATTCCGGTGAAATGTTATGAACGGTATCCGAAAGCTCTTGCATAAAATCATTTAATCTTGAACCTCTATCGCTTTGATACAGTCCTTCAAAATCAATATTTACGCCGTCCAAACTATATTGTTTAATTTTAGCTTTAACGGAATTCATAAAAATCCATCTTGAAGTTGAATTGGTAATTATTTTACGAATTTCATCCTTATCAAAATTTACAACTACCATTATTATTTTTACACCATTCGAATGAGCTTCATTTATTAAATCCGTCCAGGGCCAACCTGCAGGTAAATTAATTGAACCTGTTGCTGAAGCTTTAAAATCGAAAGCGGCTATATGCGTTAACAAATCGTATCGGAAATTATTATATGAACTATTTAAATATTCCCAATCCGGATAATAACCGAAAACTGCTTTTGTTAATGTTTTTGAAGAATTAACTTTTAACGGAATTATTTTTAGACTTTTATTTTTATTAAGATTTACCGGTAAATCTTTAATATGTTTTTCATATTCAATTTGGTGAATAGATTTACGGTTTTGAGCTTTTGTTGGTAAAATAAGAACACATGAAGTTACAAATAAAACAAAAAAGTATTTTCTCATAAAAATCAGCTTAAATATTACAATTATTGGAAGAAGTAAAGTTACAAATTAAGATAGAATTATCAATTTATTATCGAAGATTTTTATTATTTTTTGTAATACAATTTAATGATTAAAACGAAAAATGATAGGGAAAAAATTATGATTACCGAAAAAATTCAAAATGCGTTAAATGACCAATTAAATAAAGAAATGTTTTCCGCTTATCTTTACTTATCCATGGCTGCTTATTTTGAAAAAAATAATCTATCCGGTATGGCTAATTGGATGAGATTACAATCTATAGAAGAACATGAACATGCAATGAAATTTTATGATTTTATAATTAAAGTTGGCGGCGTTGTTAAGCTTGCTGCTATAGAAGAACCACAATCCGAATGGGAATCTGCTCAAAAAGTTTTTGAGGATGCTTTAGGACACGAACAATTTATTTCCAACAGCATTAATAAACTTACCGATTTGGCAATTGCCGAAAGCGACCATGCAACCAAAACATTTTTACATTGGTTTGTTGAAGAGCAAGTTGAAGAAGAAGCTAACGTACAACAAATTGTAGATAACTTTAAGTTATTGGGTAATGACAGAAGCGGTTTGTTCTTAATGGATAGAGAATTAGGAGCACGAACTTTATCTGCTCAAAGTGCAGAATAATTTAGTTGAAACCTCTAAAAAATTAAAAAATAAATGCCACACCGAGCGGCTGTCTGTATCGGGAGTTGAGGTGGGAAAGCGTGCTAAAATCATACTTCGTCTCCGCTCAGTACGTTTTCGTCTCCGCTCAGTACGTTTTCGGCTTCGCTCAGCATGTTTAGACTATACTTAGTATGAACATTTAATTTTTCTGAGATTTCCGGTTAATTTGCCGGAAAAAATTATTTTTCAAATGTTTCATTTTAGTAAAATATTACTTAATTTTGAAATCTATTATTTTTAGATTTTGGAGATACTAATGTCAAGAAGATGTCAAATTACCGGTGTGGGTCCTAAAAGTGGAAGTAGTATTTCACATGCTCACAATAAAACCAAAAGAAGATTTTTACCCAACCTACACAAAAAACGTATTTGGGTTAAAGAGCTAAATAGATTTGTAACTGTTAAACTTTCCTCTAAAGCTCTAAAAACACTTTCTAAAAACGGGACTTCCGAATTAGCAAAATTAGTACGTGAGAAAAAGATTAAAGTTTCGTAAAATTACTTGCAAAAATTTATGTAAATAAAAAATCCGGTTTTTACCGGATTTTTTATTTTAAATTCTATTAGAATGACAAATAAAAAAAATTACTTTCTTTTCTGTTATACTGAGAGAATGTTTTTTATGAG
>JALSNL010000304.1 GCA_026987055.1 Melioribacteraceae bacterium
ATGTTGATTAAAATCAACATATAACATTCACGAAAATTATTTTTCAAATCAATTTATTCTCAAAACCTTTATCCAATCAATAATTTTTCATAATACTTTGAAGTTCCGGTATCAATTATTTCCAGTATTATTTTTTTTATTGTTTCTCCAATACCGTTTATTCTTTTCAGTTCCGTTCTTATTGCCGAAACGGATGTATTTAATTGCGAAATTTTATAAGCGGCATATCCGAAATTGGATTTATAATTTTTTAATTTTAGCAAATAATCTATATGCTCAAGTATAACTATTACCAAATCGTTTTCATTAAGAACTGTATTGTAAAGATAAGGCGGAATCCGTTTTGGTATTTTGTATTTTTTTGCAACCAAATCGAAAGTAAAATTTATTGTGTTGTAATATTCTTTTGTTGCATTTCCCCAATTATCATCTTTGTAAATGTTTTCATATTCCAACATTAGATGCGGAAATTTTTTTTCCAGAACATTTAAGAAGTGCTCTTTTTGTCTTCCTTCTTTTAATGTCATTCCGCCGAATATTACAAATTCCGCTCCGGCTTCTTTTGCTTTGGAAATTGTTTCGTCCATCATTTGCGGAGTATCCGTAATAAAAGGGATTACGGGCATTAAAAAAATTCCGCAGCTAAATCCGCGTTCTTTGAAAAAAGAAATTGTTTCCAATCGTTCGGAGGGCAACGGTGCATTCGGTTCAAATATTTTGCTAATATTATCATCAACCGTAGAAAAACTGAAACTAATAATTGCTCTGCTTTGCCGGTTTATTTTTTGTAAAATATCAACATCGCGTTTTACCAAAACAGATTTTGTTAAGATATGAACGGGAAAATTAAATTCATATAAAAGTTCAAGGGTTTTTCTTGTTAGTTGATATTTTTTTTCTATAGGTTCGTAACTATCTCCAACACCGCCGCACGGCATAATATAGCTTCTTTTAAGCGGATATTTTCTTTTGCTTGGAGTAAGTTCTTTACGTAAAATGTCAATTGCGTTTTTTTTAACAATTATATTTTTATCAAATTCACCTTGAACAAAATACTTTTCGTTTCTTCCGTCGCAATATGTACAATTAAAACTGCAGCCTCTGTATAAGTTCATACTGTAATGAGAAATAAACCAAGAATCGATTTTCTTTTTCTTTCGTAATATGGATTTTGCTTCGGTTTCTTGAATTATCATTTTATTAGGAATTAATTAGTTCAAGTTGGGCAAGTGCTGCAGTAACGGCTGTTTCAACACGTAATATATTTTGCGATAGCTTAAATGTTATGAAGCCGTACTTTTTCATAAATGCAATTTCGTAATCCGTCCAACCGCCTTCCGGACCAATAGCAATAATATAATGTTTTTTATTTTCTATTTTTAGTTTATTTAAAAATTTATCCGTTCCGGTATCGGCTAAAAGTTTTGTTTTATTTTCATTTTCTTTTGTAAAATTATTTTCAAAAAAGAGTTTAAATTTTTTATGAATTGAAACTTCGGGCGGTTTTGTTCTTTTACCTTGACTAAGACCTTCCAATAAATATTTGGTGTAATTTTCATTTTTTAATAAAGTTGATTGATAAAAGCTTTTTTCTACTTTGGCGGAACGAATTAAATATAAATTATTTACTCCCATTGTGGCAATTGTATTAAGTACTTTTTTTAATGTTTGAGGTCTCGGTAAAGCACAAATGATATCTACAATAGGTTCAAGTGTTTTTGTTTCTTTAATGTTTAATAATTTTAATTTTACTTTTTTGTCGGTTATTTCCGTAATTTTTGCCGTGCCGGTTTTTCCGTTTAATATTCCTATTTCAACAATATCACCTTTTTGTGATTTTAGAATCTTATTTATATGTTCGGCGCGGTTATCTTTAACAACATAAACATTTTCCGTTGTTTTGTCTTGTTCGGTAAGTAAAATAATGTTCATACAAATTTATTCATCAAACCCGATACGTTTAAAGTTTTTTGCTTTCAGGAAGTCTTTTTATAATAGATTTTAATTTAATTTCCAATCATTTATTTTAGCAATATTTTCATCCGAACCGAATAACACCAAAATATCGTCGGATTGAATTTTATAATTTGGATCGGGAATTACAACATTAGATTTTCCACCATCTTCATCAAAAAGCGAATTGTTTTTCTTTATCATTAACACTTCCAAACCGTATTTATTTCTCAGTCGCAATTCCGCTAAAGATTTACCTACAAATAAAGCGGGAACATTTGATTCAACAATAGAATAACCTTCGGCTACTTTTGATATTTGATTTTTTTCTATGGATTTAATTTCATTTGCCAAACCGTCCGTAAGATTGTGCTTTAAACTTTCGCGATTGTAAGCGGTAATTACATCGTTCCTCCAAATTGTACCGATTGGTTTTAACGGATTGCTATGTGTAACAACCGGAAATCTATCAACATTATTTGAGCCGAATAAATTTAAAATATGTGCCAGATTATCCGACTTGAACACGGTAACCACGCCGGGTTTGGCAATATCACTTGCAACAAGCATATCTCTAATTTCCTCATACTCGGTAATTATAGGACGCAATTCATTTTCGGTAATTGTTCCGGCTAAGTTACC
>JALSNL010000305.1 GCA_026987055.1 Melioribacteraceae bacterium
TTGTACAAATTGTTGCAAATTTAAACGATTTACTTCGCATTCCCAAAGCAAGAGCAATTAGAAGAGCATCCGGCGGAATAGGAAAAAATGAAGATTCTGCAAAAGCAAGAATAAAAAGCGCCAAAGGTCCGTAAGGAGTTTCAGCCCAATGTAAAACCCAATCATATATTTTTCGAATAAAACCCATGTTGTTCCGTTTTTTATTTCAATTTCAATTTACAAAGAAATAGATAAATTGTTTCTTTTCCAAATTTGAGTTTTAAAGACAGGAATTCCGAGTTAAAATATTCGTAGAACAGATTACTAATCTGTTTTACATATTATATGCAAAACCAAGATATACCGGAAACAAATAGGTTTTGGGATTAGTTTGTATTTATAACTCACCCCCAAAAAAACGTGCAGGCTAAATCCTCTCTTTTGTAAAGATAGGACAAATTGAAAATCCGAACACCAATTTGTTGTTAGTATAAAAAATATACTTTAAAAGTTTTATAAACTGTTGTTTAATTATATTTTTTGCTCAATATTGTTGCATGAGAACTGTAATTCAAAAAAGAAAATTATAAAATGTATATGCAAATTTGCTTTTACATTTTGAACCTTTCCCTTTGCTTACTGTAAATATTTAAATTTTGCATTTTTTCACTTCCAAAAAAGAGGCAGAAATCAAGAACAATCGTTATTTTCATTCTAAAATTCTTTAATAAAATATTTGCATTTGTACAAAATGAGAGCTATTTTTTTACCCTCAATAAGAAACGGAGAAAAAATATGGCTATGATAGACAATTTTAAAACTATTCCTGAAATGTTTGATAAAGTAACCAAAAAATATGGTGATCAAAAAACATATTTAAAAAGAAAAGTAAAAGGTACTTATCAAGATATTAGCTACAAAGAAGTACGTGAAATAACGGAAAATTTTGCATTGGGATTAGCATCATTAGGAGTAAGACGTGAAGATAAAGTTGCCATAATTTCAGAAAACAGACCTGAATGGTACTATTCTGATTTTGCCATTTTAAGTCTAGGAGCAATTGATGTTCCTATCTATCCGATTTCTACTGCCGATACGGTTGAATACATTCTTAATAATTCGGAATCCGTTGGTATAATCGTTTCCTCAAAATTTCAACTGAATAAAGTTCTTAAAGTTAAAAATAAGTGCAAAAAATTAAAGTTTATTATTTCGTTAAACAATGATGATGCAGAAGGTGAAAAAGACGTTTACAAATTTGACGAAGTTATAGAAAAAGGGAAACTGTTTAAGCAATCCAATTCTTCTTACTTTCAAGAAAAAATTGATCTTGTTATGGAAAACAGTTTGTGTACAATAATTTATACTTCCGGAACAACAGGGGAACCGAAAGGAGTAATGTTAACTCATAAAAATTTGCTTTCAAATGTGATTGCATCTGCTTCTGTTGTAGAGATAAATGATAAAGATATTTTCCTTTCTTTTTTACCGCTTAGTCATGTTTTTGAAAGAATGGCAGGATATTATTTGGCAACCGGATGCGGAGCTACAATTGCATTTGCAGAGGGAATTGAAAAAATATCTACAAACTTAGGGGAAATAAAACCAACGGTAATGGCTGCCGTACCAAGATTGTTTGAACGAATTTACAGTAAAATTGTTCGTAAAATTGAAAAAGAACCGGAAAAGAAACAAAAAATATTTTCTTGGGCAATTGAAACCGGTAAGCAATATGCCGAATTAAAAAGAAACGGAGAGTCAATTCCGTTAGGATTAAGTGTTAAACGTAAACTTGCAGATAAATTAGTATTTCAAAAATTACGAGCCGCAACAGGCGGAAATTTAAGATTTTTTATTTCCGGTGGAGCTGCTTTAGCTAGAGAATTAGGTGTGTTTTTTGAAGCTGTTGGAATTTTAGTTCTTGAAGGTTACGGACTTACCGAATCATCTCCGGTAATAACGGTTAACAGACCTAACGATTATAAATTCGGAAGCGTTGGTAAACCGATTCCGGGTGTGGAAGTAAAAATTGCAAAGGACGGAGAAATTCTTGCTTACGGTCCGAATATAATGCAAGGATATTTTAAAAAGAAAAAAGAAACTAATGAAGTAATAACAGATGGTTGGCTGCATACAGGTGATATTGGTGTTTTTGATGCGGAGGGTTTTTTAATTATTACAGATAGAAAGAAAAGTCTTTTTAAAACTTCAGGAGGCAAATATATTGCACCTACACCAATTGAAAACATGTTTCTTGGAAGTAAATATATAGACCAATTTATAATTATTGGTGATAAGAGAATGTTTGTAAGTGCTCTTGTTGTACCGGATTTTGAAGCATTAAAGGAATACGCAGATGCAAATAGAATTTCCTACAACAAACCCGAAGAGCTTATTGAATTAAAACAAATCAATGAATTGATTGAAAAAGATTTTACTAAGTTTCAAAAGAACTTGGCTAATTATGAAAGAATCAGAAAGTTTACCTTACTTAGTAAACCCTTTACAATTGAAGATGGTGAAATGACTCCTTCTCTTAAGCTTAAACGCAAAGTTATAGAAGAAAGATACAGAGATTTGATAGAAGGAATGTATCAGGAAATAAAG
>JALSNL010000306.1 GCA_026987055.1 Melioribacteraceae bacterium
TATCCATTCGAATCAATCACTCAATCTTTCCAAACTTTTAATATTTCAATCATCCGTTCATTCAAGCTTTCCAATCATCAATTCACCATCCTTCTTTACCTATAAGCGGAACAAATTTAAAGTTAGGAACTTCTTTTGTAGCAAATCTATTATCTTCAACTTTATGAAGTATTACAAGAGATTGCTGTTTTCTATCGCCAACCGGAATTACCAATTGTCCTCCAATGGCAAGTTGCTTTTTTAAGTTTTCCGGTACACTCGGACTTCCGGCAGTAACAATAATACCGTCGTAAGGAGCAAACTCATTCCAACCGATTGTTCCGTCGCTGCATCTTACAGCAACTCTTATTTCATTTTCATCAAAAAATTTTTGTACTTTTTTATAAATATTTTCATTTCGTTCTATTGAAAAAACTTTCATTCCCATTTCATATAAAATTGCAGCTTGATATCCCGAACCGGTACCAATTTCCAGAACCTTACTACCCTTTTGTAATTGCAATGCCTCCGTCATTACCGCAACTGTATAAGGTTGAGAAATTGTTTGACCGTAACCAATCGGTAAAGCAACATCATCATAAGCATGTGATATCATAGCTTGCTGAACAAATCTATGCCGTTCAACATTTAGCATCGCCGAAAGAACATTTTCATCCCTAATGCCTTTCTTCCGTAATTTTTTTATTAATTCTTCTCTTTCGGTTTCAAACATTATGTTCCATATTTTTTTGCCCAAAATTACAAAATAATATATTCCGAAATACTAAATTATTTTAATAAAATCCAAGCTATACTATACATAAATTTCTTTTCCCGATAAATCATCTGAATTTATAATACTTTTTTTGGTATCTTTTTTAATTAAATTTTTTAAAATATTACTATATGGAAATAAAAACCGATTTACATACACATACAATTTTTTCCGACGGAGCTTTAACACCTCAAGAACTTATTGATTTAGCTATTAAAAAAAATATTAAAATTTTAAGTATTACCGATCACGATTCCGTTAAAGGAATTGAAGAAGCAATTAATTATGCTAAAGATTTAGATATTGAAATTATTCCGGGCATTGAATTAAGTACCGATATAAATGGAACAGAAGTACATATTTTAGCATACTTTATTGATTATAAACATCCGGCGTTATTAGATTACATCAAAAGTTTCCGTAAAGAAAGATTAGAGCGTGCAGAAAAAATTATCTCGAACCTTAATAATCTGGGATTAAAAATTACACTGAACGACGTAAAGAAAATTTCTAAAAATGCACCTATTTGCAGACCACATATTGCGAAAGCTTTATATAATTCGGGACAAATAAAAAACACAAAAGAAGCATTTATAAAATATATTAGTGATTATGGACCGGCAATTGTAAAAAAACATCATATACCAACTAAAGATTTATTGCAGCTAATTAGCCGTGTCGGCGGACTTTCATTTATTGCGCATCCAGGTTTTATGAAAGAAGAAATAATTAAAAAATTGATTTCTTTGGGAATTGATGGAATTGAAGTTGTTCATTCCACTCATAAACCGTTTCAAGTTAAGCATTATAAAGGAATTGTTAATGAATATTTTTTGTTAGAATCCGGTGGCTCTGACTTTCACGGCGGCGATAGAAATGATGTTGATAATTTTGGAAAATTCTTTACGGCTCCGTCAGTTGTTCATGCTATGAAAAAACGTTTAAGCATTGTCCCTTTATAAAATAAGTTTATTCTTACGGTCAAATATATTTGTACTTCGTCTATATATTAATAATATTATATTTGTATAATTATTTGTTTTTACAAGTTTTATATAATGACAACTATTTTTAGCATTGGATAAATATTTATGAAAAAAATATTTTTTTTCTTCTTTATTATAATTGCAAATCTTTTTGCTCAAGAAATTACTAACTGGCAAAACTTTTCTAACATGGAAGACATTGTTGATATCACTCTAGACAGTGGGAAAATTTGGGCGGCAACTACCGGAGGAGTCTTTTCTTATTCATTAAACGATAGTTCTTATAAAACTTTAACAAAGTCCGAAGGATTATCCTCCCAAGTTATTACTGCAATTGCAGTGGATAAAAACAGTAACGTTTGGATTGGTTCCGTTGATGGTTTTATAGATGTTTACTATCCTGAAACCGGACAAATAAAAACAATTCTTGAAATAAACAAGACCAACAATAGTTTAAAAAGTATAAATGATATAACAATAAGCGGTGATACGGCTTTTGTTTCTACCGATTTCGGTTTATCGCTAATAAACATAAGCAATCTTTCATTTTTCGATTCTATATTAAAGTTCGGTCAATTTCCTTCTAAAACTCCTGTAAAAAATGTTTATTTAGGCAACACTATCTATGTAGTTACCAATGCCGGAATAGCTTCTAAAAAAACAAATGCAAATAACCTTACTGCTCCGGAAACTTGGGAGGTTGTTAATGTCGGAAACCAAACACCTGTTACCGATATTAATAAAATTATAGAATACAAGAATGTTCTATATGCAGCAACAAAAACCGGACTGGTAAAATTATCCGGCAATACCGGAAATATAATTCTCTACAAAAATTTT
>JALSNL010000307.1 GCA_026987055.1 Melioribacteraceae bacterium
TACCGAACGCGGAATTATTGCAGTAAAACTTTATTCAAGAATTGCACGTGTTATTTCCCGCCGTATGAAAATAACAAATACACATACTGTTAATCTTGGTGCACAATATGAATCCGGCAGAACCAGATTGGAGCATGATTTAATTGGTGAAAGAAATGTGCCCGAAGAAAGATATTTTGGCATACAAACTTTACGTGCAACGGAAAATTTTAATATAAGCGGACAAAATATAAATACCTTTCCAAGTATTGTTAAAGCATTAGCTATTGTTAAAATGGCTGCTGCAAAAGCTAATTATGATATCGGGTTACTTTCCAAACCTGTAGCCGAAGCAATTATTGAAGCGTGTAATGAAATAATTAATGGAAAACTTCATAATAATTTTGTTGTTGATATGATTCAAGGCGGTGCCGGAACTTCCACAAATATGAATGCAAATGAAGTAATTGCAAATAGAGCATTGGAAATTTTAGGTCACGAAAAAGGCGAATATAAATATTGCCATCCGAACAATCATGTAAACCTTTCACAATCAACAAACGATGCTTATCCAACCGCAGTTAAGTTAGCACTTATTGAAGCAACGGAAAGTTTAATATTTGTACTAAAAGATTTAATTCAATCATTTAGAGAAAAAGGGAAAGAGTTTGCTCATATTATAAAAATGGGACGCACACAATTACAAGATGCAGTTCCTATGACGCTCGGACAAGAATTTGAAGCCTATGCTTCTACATTAGAAGAAGAGATTGATAGACTTGAACAAAACTCTAAATTATTTCTTGAAGTAAATATGGGTGCAACAGCAATTGGAACCGGAATAAATGCAACCCCTGAGTATAGTGAAAAATGCATTATGTATCTGCGTGAAATAACCGGCAGAGATATTGTTATTGCCGGAAATCTTGTTGAAGCTACGCAAGATACCGGAGCGTTTGTAATGTATTCTTCCGCTATTAAAAGATTAGCAATTAAACTTTCTAAAATTTCCAATGATTTAAGATTACTTTCTTCCGGACCTAGAACAGGATTAAATGAAATCAATCTGCCGGCAATGCAGCCAGGTTCTTCCATAATGCCGGGAAAAGTAAATCCTGTTATTCCCGAAGTTGTTAATCAAATTGCTTTCAAGGTAATCGGAAACGATTTAACCGTTACCCTTGGAGCCGAAGCCGGACAACTTGAATTAAATGTTATGGAACCTGTAATTGTACAAAGCTTGTTTGAGTCAATTTCTATTTTGGCAAATGGTATTAGCACTTTACAATACAGATGTGTTGACGGTATTACGGCAAATGAAGAGCATTGTTTAAATTTAGTTAGAAACAGTATCGGAATTATTACTGCATTGAATCCTGTTCTCGGCTATGAAACCAGCACACAATTGGCAAAAGAGGCTTTGGAAAGCGGCAAAGGTGTTTATGAGTTAGCTTTGGAAAAGAAACTGCTTTCAAAAGATGAATTGGACAAACTCTTATCACCGGAAAATATGATTTAGGAAATTTAATGAAAATATTTTTAATAATTTGAATTAAGGAATTTTTATGTCGAAATTAGGATTAGCTCTTGGAGGCGGTGGAGCCAGAGGTCTTGCTCATATTGGTGTTCTAAAAGTTTTAGAACGAGAAAATATTAGAATTAGTGCAATATCCGGTTGCAGTATGGGTTCTGTTATTGGTGCACTATATTCACATTTTCAAAGTTCGGAAAAATTGGAAAAATTTTTTATTGATTTTATTAACAATACTGACTTTGATGAATTAGGCATAAACGAACTTAATGAAAACAAACACAATTCAAGCGGTTTAATTGATAATATTGGCAAATACATAAAGATTAGATATAATCTTTATAAATCGTTAAACAGACTTTCTTTTTTTACAGAAGAAATTACCAATAAAATATTTTCTCGATTGCCGGATATCCCAATTAACCAACTTAAAATTAAATTTTCTGCAATTGCTACGGATTTGATTAGCGGAGAAGAAATTAACTTAACAACCGGCTCATTAAGAAAAGTTGTTCAAGCAAGTTCGGCAATTCCCGCTATTTTTCCTCCTGTTAAAATGGATAATATGCTTTTAGTTGATGGTGGAGCCTCTGAAAGTGTTCCTGTAGAAATTGTTAGAAAAATTGGTGCCGATAGAGTTTTGGCTATTGACGTAACCAGATGTATTCAAACCGGCAAAGAACCTAATAATCTTTTTGATATTTTATTTAGAACCGAAGATATTTCAACATTTCATTTATCAAAGTTAAGATTGGAAAGTGCCGATCTTATTATAAGACCAAAGGTTAGACATTTGGATTGGTCTGAATTTACAAAAGTAAAAGATATTATAAAGGCAGGTGAAGCAGCTACGGAAAAAATGTTACCCGAAATAAAAAGGTTAGTTGACAAAAACTATTACCTTTTAGCAATGGAACACTATATTAAAAAGTTAAAATAATAAAAAAGCTTGTAGAGCATTCTACAAGCTTTTTTCACATATACGAAATTGGTCAACTAGCTTTTTGCAGTACAACCGTTTTTACATTTATCCGTACAAATATGTTTTTTCATTTTCATTTTTGCTTT
>JALSNL010000308.1 GCA_026987055.1 Melioribacteraceae bacterium
CTCGGATACAATAACTGTTGGCGGAACAAGATTGCTACAAGTTGCTTTGGAAGATACTTTTAAAAATAGAATTCCGGATAGCCTTGTAACTTTTGAAGCATTAAACGGGAATGGTAAATTCAGTAACGATTTACAAAATATTTCCGTTCTTACAGATACTACCGGTATTGCCAAAGATTTATATACAGCCAGTACTTTACTTAGTTTTAATGCCGATACAATAAAAGTCAATTATAACAATTCAATTATCGATACTATAATTTTACCATTGAGAGCCGCACCTATTTCAAGATTTGAAATGGTAACAATATCAACACAACCGGCAATTGTTGGAGATAGTGTTTTGATAGAAATTACTGCTAAGGACAGTTTGGGCAATGCTGTTGTTTCATCGGAACAATATAAGATGAGCACCGATAGCAGTTCAACAGCTTGGTTTATTCCATCAAATATTTATACTTTTAACAATAGTTCTAAAGACACGGTAATTGTTGTAGATACGGTTGCCGAATCATTTAATGCCATTGCAACCTTACTTTCGGATACATTAGTTGTAGATTCAACCAAAATAAAATTTGAATATTCACCAAAATCATTAAACGTTCGTATAATGTTGGAGGGACCTTATACAACATCTTATCAGATGACAACAGATATAAATTCCATACTGCCATTAAATCATCCTTATAATGTATCGCCATGGAATTATAACGGAACCGAATCTGTTACTTCAATACCCTCCGGTGTTGTTGATTGGGTTTTGGTTACATTAAGAAAGGATATCGATTCTAACAATCCAAATCCGCAAACAGCTATTGATGTTGATACCCAAGCAGCTTTTTTAAAGAATGACGGTTACATTGTTGGACTAAACGGAATTGATCCGATTAACTTTAATGTTAAAGAAGGCAAATACTATATTGTTATAAAGCACAGAAATCACTTGTCTGTTATGAGCAGTGTTCCGGTACAACTAACAGAATAACTTTTATGCTTAGATTAAAATCAATAATTGTGCTCGCACTTCCTTTGGTAATTATTCTTCCTTCATTCCAAAAGTTGGATCCAGAGGAATAAATTTAGTAATTATAAACGCCGGTATTGTAGCAATTATTACCCAAATGAAAAAATGTTGATAGCCTATTAACTCTTGCAGCCATCCGCTAATCATTCCCGGTATCATCATTCCCAAAGCCATAAAACCTGTTGCAATGGCAAAATGTGCGGTTTTATGTTTTCCATCGGAAATATAAATCATATAAAGCATATAAGCCGTAAACCCAAAACCGTAACCGAATTGTTCAACTGCAACACTGGTCAATACAGCTAAAAAAGATTCCGGTTGAACATAAGAAAGATAAATATATACGGCATTTGGTAAATTTATTGCTATTAACATCCACCAAATCCAATATTTTAATCCCTTTTTAGCTGCAACAAAACCACCAAGCAATCCGCCTATTACTAAAGATAAAATACCGATTGTTCCGTAAACAAACCCTACTTCGCCGGTTGTTAAAGCCAAACCGCCAACATCTCTTGAATCCAACAAAAACGGAGAAGCCAATTTAACTAACTGTGATTCTCCCAATCTGTACAATAATAAGAATGCAATGATTATCCCAATTTTTTCCTTTTTAAAGAAGAGGACAAAGGTTTCTAAAAATTCACTAAAAACATTAGAATTATCTTCTTTGTTAGAAAAATCCGAGGCCGGATATGGCAATATGAATTTATGATAAATAAAAAACACAATAAACATAATAGCTAATATGCCGAATGTAATTGACCAAGCCAAAGTTATGTTTCCGGAAATAGCTTGAAACGAGGCCAAGCTTTCCTTTTTTAATTTCGGGTCAATTTGGAAAAATGCAATTGCCGGCTTGTTCCAATTATTTTTTGTAAAAACAAAACGTGTGCCTTTTACTAATTTTATACTTTTATCACCGGAATTAAAACCCAGATTAACAACAATTTGTTCATCTTCGGCAGGTGATTTTGAAAGATAGAAATAGGCTATTCCCACATTACCTATTTTTTCGTTTGCCGATTTTTTAATTACCGTTTTGCCAAAATTATCCCGTATAAAATTTTCCAAATTACCAACAATAACATCATCCCACCATGATTGTTCTTTCACAATATTATCTTGGGAAGATTTTTTTTCGGTTTTTGTTAAATATCCGTTTTTTATATTTTCCGCTTCAATAAAGTTTTGTAACGAATCGTATTGTGCTTTTGATATGGGAGTTGTAGAAATTTTTAATTCTTTTGGATAATGCAATAATCTTAGTTCACCATCCAAACTTGTTATTGAAGAATCGTTAAAGGTTGTTTCAACAAAACTATTATTAACTGTTTTTACATGTAAATCAATTTGTCCAAGTCCTGTTGAACTTTCCAAATAGCCTGCAACAATAATAAGTAAACCTTGTCCTGTAACCATTGCCAGACGATAAAACGTACTGCGTATTCCAACAAAATATGCTTGTTGATGTTCCGTTAAACCAAGCATATAAAAACCATCTGCCGCAATATCATGCGTTGCGGAGCT
>JALSNL010000309.1 GCA_026987055.1 Melioribacteraceae bacterium
TCAACTCTGTTTTTAATTCATCTAATTTAACGGCAAGAGAATTTACATCCACCTCTTCCGAACCGACATAGACTTTACCTTCTTCTGTTAAAGACACTATCAATTTTGTCGGAATGCTTTGTTCATTCATTTTTGAAGCAGGAAGCTTAACCTTTACTCCGGTTTGAACAACAAATTGCGAAGTAAGTAAAAAGAAAATAAGCAACAGAAATACAATATCCGTTAAAGATGATAAACTAAAAACACTTAAAGGTTTTTTTGTTCTTTCAAATTTCATTTAATTCCCTATAATTCAATTTCAATATCTTCTTCTTTTAATTTTACACCGCTGCTCGTATCTTCAATAATATCAACAACATCGTTAGAAACCAGTTCCATCTCTAATATTAATTTGTTTATTGCAGAAGTTAAATAATTATAAAAAGCCAATGCAATAATACCAATTGCCAAACCTACTGCTGTAGTTAACAAAGCTTCCCAAATACCACCGGCGAGATCGCTGGGATTTGCTCCGCCTTGCAAATCTTGAATTTTCATAAACGCTTGAATCATTCCCGTAACCGTACCCAAAAAGCCAGTTAAAGGAGCAATACCTGCAATTGTTGCAACAACCGAAAGACCTTTTTCCAGTTTAGCAACTTCTTGCCTACCGGCATTTTCTATAGCTTCTTTTACCCGTTCGTGTCCTAAGCTATATTTTTTAAGTCCGCTTTTAATAATATTAGCAGCCGGAGATTTTTCTTCAATGCAATAACTCATTGCTCCGGAAACATCTTTTTTTATAAGCATTCCTCTAATTTTAACAAGAAAAGCCGGTACGTTTAATTTTGATTTTTTAATAACAATGTATCTTTCAATAATTATAGCCACTGCTATTAAAGATAGTAAAAGTAAAGGCAGCATTAACCACCCGCCTTTAGAAAGTATTGATATTAAAGACATAATTTTCCTATTTGTTTTTTGTTCTATTTAATATTTTGTTGAATTCTTTTTGCTTCCGCTTTGGATTGTAAATCCCCAATTCTTACTCTGTACCAATTCTTTTTATATTTAGGTATATAGGCTTTCATTATAAAAGCATCATATCCTTTTTGGGCTAAACGTTGGACTTCTTTCTCCGCAAGCTTTTTATTTGGCCAAGATGATACTTGCAAACTATAAGTACTCCCATCATAATATATGTTTGCAGCTGCTTCCGTAAATCTTGATTTTTTTGTAGTAACTTTTTTTACATGATTAGTTTTTATTGTTTTATTTACTTTTGCAATCGCATTCTTTTCTTCCGTAACCTTGGTTTTAGTTGTTACTTTTTGGGGTTCGGAATTTTCCTTAACAGCTACATTTTTATTAGACTCTGTTTTTATATTTTTTGTTTCATCTTTTAAGATTTTTTCTTTCTTGTTTGTATCTTCTTTATTAACTTTTTGATTAACAGCAATATTATTACTGTCTTTTAATTTATTTCTTTGCTTTTCCGCTTCCAGTCTTGCTCTTCGTTTTGCTTCTTCAAATTCCCTTTGATGTTTTTCCGATAGTTGTATTTCAATTTCATTTTGATCATACAACCATGTAGGATTATTAAAAAAGAGATAGTAAATTCCAATTGCTCCAACAATAAAAAAAGCAGCAATTAAGGCATAGATGGTTGGACTATAGCGCCGTTTAGGAACAATACTTTTTTTCTTGAATGGCATTTTCTTCTCCATTTTTTTATATGCAGATTCGTCTTCCTCTTCAGGGAGCTCTACAGCTTTAGTTTCGTTTTCATTTTTTTTGTTTTCAGAATCCTGTACTTCTTCTTCTTCTTGCTCCGGAATGCTTTCTTTTATATTCGTTTCTTCTGTTTCATAAAAAATACTTTCATCAGCTTTATGTTCAATTTCTTCTTTCAATTCATCAATATTATTTACTTCTTCTATATCTTCAACACTGGAAATTATTTCATCCGATTCAATTGGAATATCTTCAAGAATTTCATTTGCCGGTTCAATAGTTTTGTCTGTAAGATCAATAACTTTTTCATCATTTAATTCAGCTATATTTTCCTCTACAATTGTAGGCTCTTTAGTATCAGAAAGCTCATCACTTTCAAATTCAGCAAAAAGTTCATCCTCATCTATTTCTGTAAAATCATCTTCGCTAGGACCGGTTTCTTCCGATTGTAAGTAACTTTCAATATCATTTAAATTATCATTTTCATCGGGTAAAATATTAGCCGCTTGTTTATCTAAATAATCATCCCATAAATCAAAATTTTCAATTTTTTCAGATTTAGAAATTACGTCAGTTATTTTTTCATCAAGAGATAGTTGTCCATCATCTTTTTGTTTCGCATTTTCTGCTATTGGTAATATTGGTTTTTCAATTCCAATATTAAAAACTTTTTCATCAAATTCTGCACCATCAAAATCCTCATCATCTAACTCTAAATTTAGGAATAAGGATTCATCTTCATTTTTTTCTATTGGTGAAAAAATAAGGGTCTGCTTTTTCTTTGCAGAAGTGAGTGTTTCACCCGAATCCGAAGAAACAAATTGTTCCTTTAGCTGAAAA
>JALSNL010000310.1 GCA_026987055.1 Melioribacteraceae bacterium
CATCTTCTTCCAATATTTTTAAAATACTGTTGTCTTCAATAAACTTTCTCCCTTCATTAGTAACAATCCATTTACCTGATACATAATCGGCATAACCACGTTCACGCAAAAAATAAAGTTCTCGTAAAATAAAGTCTTCTTCGTGCAAGCCTAAAAATTTAATTATTTCTTTTTCCGTATCAAATCCAATTTCAATAGTTCTTAATAAAATTGAATAAATTTGTTTTAACGATTGTTCCGGTGATTTATTTACGGTAGCATTTACTATTATCCTTCTGTAAGGATAAGCAAAGAGTATAATTTCATTTATTTTGTAATCAGCAGGACACTGTTTGTTTAGTTTTTTATATATTTCTTTTATTTCCATAATTTTAAAATACCTGTTTAATATTTTTAACAATCCATTCCGGTTTTAATTCTTTTAAATATCTTTGCAAAGCAGGTGTTCGGTCTTTTGTGTTAACTGCTTTTGCTTGAACAAGCCAATCGTAATTCCCGATAATTATTAATAATCTTTTTTGTCGAGATAAGGCAACGTTAATACGATTTGCATTAGCAAGAAATCCAAGTGTATTCTGTCTGCTACGAACCAAATCAAATATAATTATGTCCTTTTCCAATCCTTGAAATTTGTCTATAACCGATATTGATACTTGGTCAGAATACAGTTTAATGTTTTTAAGTTTAGACTTTTGAAATTCTTTTCTTACTTGATTTCTTATCCGTTTTAGCTGGGCAGTATATCCTGTTATAACGCCAATAGTATATTTTTTTACTTTATCAAATTTATCTAATTGTTTTAGAATTTCAGGTATAAGTTTAACACTTATCTCATTATAAGATGAACCGCTATCGTCTATTTTACTTTTATAAGAATTACCAATATCAATAAAAATAATTGAACTATCAATTTTTAAAGCAAGATTATGTTCTTTTGATTGCGGTCTATCAACAGGTGCAATAGGTTCGTCTCCGTATGGTTCGTAGAAACATTTTGATGTTAATAAGACTTGGTCTTTTGAACTTCTTCTACATTGTTCTAATTGACTTCTGAAATCATCATCAATCTTGATGATAACTTGTTCGAACAAACTTGGGCGATTGAAATAATCATCCCAACTATCAAATTCTTCATCATCTTGTTTGTATCTTTCTCGCAACCATTTTTCAACTTCTCTATTTGCTGTAAGCATTGGACGTAATTGTCTATGGTCTCCCACCAAAATAGCTTTGTCTGCCATTACCAAAGGGATAAGAGCTTCTGCTGTTGTAGCTTTTCCGCTTTCATCCATTATTACATAATCAAAATCAAAGTTGTATTTTGTGTATTTTTTGGCTGCTATATGGTTTGTTGTAGCACCAATAACTCTAATTGTATCAATTAATTTTTGATTTATCTGACTTTTTTCATCTAATGAACTAACGGTAGCAAGCCAATCTTTGTAAATACATTCTTTTTCAAAAAAATCCTTGATATCAAGTTTTGATATTTTATTTAATTCTTCGATAAATTCACTTTGAGATTGCAAGTGGCTATCTAATGATTTTAGAATGTTTACTCTTTGAACTAATTTGCTGATTTGTTGTTTTTTTATTTTCCAGTCTTTATCTGTTGACAGAATGTCAAAAATTGGCAATATTGTTACGTTGTCTTTTTCAAGTTTTTGTTTAAACTCATTCTTATAATTTTTCCAATTTTGATTTGTTTTTTTTCTTACTTCCTGTTTCCAACCTTCAATTTTACGTTCAAGTGTATGTTTTCTCAAACTATCCTTTGGTTTTCTAATTCCACTTAATCGCACGATTGGTATATCTCTTTTCAAAAGATTGTCTAACACATTATCAACTGCATCATTGGTTTGAGATGTAATTAGAATTTTTGCATCTGGATTTTTATGTAAGATTTGAAAAACAATTTCTGTAATAACTGTTGTTTTTCCTGTGCCGGGCGGTCCTTGAATAACGGTTAATGGTTCTCTGTGTATAGCGTTTAAGATAGCTCTTGTTTGGTTGGGACTATAAATAAAAGGATTTCCTTTTTCATCAGTTTGATATACATTATCTAAATCGAAAATTTCTAAATATTTTCCTTGCAAATCTTTGGGGTTAAAAAGATAATGAATTAAATCACGATTTTGAACTTCATTATATTCAACCTTTCTAATAGCTTCTTGTTGTCGTTTTTTTTCTTCTTCTTGTTTACTTGTATTTTCAAATAAATATCCATTTTTTGGTATTTTTTCAAAGTCAAGTCTTTCGCAGTCTTTAAATTTTAATATTCTTTTTTTTGTATCAAAATCATAAGCTACTCCTGTAAATTTTACAGGTTCTTTCATTTGTTTTTTGTCGGCTGTTTGACTTATGATATATTCAAATTCTTCCGGATTTGGTGGGGTGGCTCTATCAATATGATTAAAAATAAAACCATTGGAACTATATTTTTCATTTTCATCAATAATAAAGGCTATTTCGTAGTCTCCCTTTTTTTCAAAACTTTTGTAACGTAATTTCAAAGCATTTTTTTCTATTACTTCAAGTTCCTTTGTTATTAA